>CAIOZP010000241.1 GCA_903862805.1 uncultured Fibrobacterota bacterium | reverse complement strand
TAACCGGGAGGAATGCTATGTCAGATAAATCCGAACTTTCAGTAGAAATTTACCATCGAATCTACAGGATGCTCTCAAAAGGTCTGTCGTCAGAACAGGTGGCAGTCACACTCGGCATTTCATCCAAGACGGTTCGCAATGTGGTCGACCGCCTTCATGATGCGCAGAAGGGTAGGGTTGTCGACTCTGTTGCACATGAAGATTATCTTGATGTTTATGAGCTTAACCGTGGCAAGTACAAGGTACTCGACATAAGTGGGGCAATAATTACCGGAGCCAACGAAAAACTTCGACAGAAGCTTGGGGAATATCTTAACTCTGACTGCAAGGCGCTTGCTTTGATGCTGAAAGAAGTATATGAAGTCTCCGACGAGGGTTTTGCGCCTGTGATGCTTTTCAATCTCGGCTTCTTGAACAAAGGTCGATACTGCGCCTTACTCGATCCGTCACAGGTTGTCGAAGAATTTCTTACGAAGAATAAAATCGAAGAAAAAATCCCAGTGTTCGGAACGGAAAAAGCTTTCGAGCTTGCGGCATTCAAGGCGAAGAACAAGCGATATTGAAATTATTCCCAGTGCGAGCCGTCGTACATTCCGGCGTTAAGCGCTTTCGACATTTCCAAACATTCTTTCTTCCAGGACTCGTTTATTCTGACAGATTTATTTGTGTAGCTTTCACAAATTCTGCATGACGCGCAAATGTGATTTACGCAATCCGCATTTGAAACTGACTCAAGGAAACCATCCAATTCCCTATTGTCAATAAAGACATGCGCCGAGTTTACATCGAACTGATGAGGAACAATCGCTTCGGCGTAACGCTTCATCTCAATAAGAGATTCAAGGTTGACAAGATGCGGGCGCAGTTGTGTGAGGATCATGCGCAGTCGTTGTGATCGTGAGGCACCATTTTGCTTTTTGATCTGCGCCACCGGCCCGACCAGCTCCCACAAGTTCCCGTCGAATGATCGGGATGAATATGCCTGCGCCCGCTTAACCAGAAGATCACCGGGGCATGAGCGTTCGACAATCTTGAAGGAATCGATACCGAGTTTTTCATAGCGGGAAAGATCTTCGGGACGAATCCACACAGCTTTGATCAGATTGACAGGATCGGAAAGCCGCGCCTTGCTGCAATTGAGGAAACAGTAGTCGAGGACGAATCCGCCATGCTTCGCCCGCTTGCCTGAAGACTGCGACAAAAGGTGCATGTGCGTGGGCTCATGTACACATGAGTGCAAACACGAAGCATTGGCGATCATCTGGAGTTTTATCAAAACTGCCGCACGGATGCTTTGTAAAAGGGGAAAGTTTCTGGCGCAGGAAATTGATGAGAGACATATCTCGTCGGCACCGAGGTCTTCCCATTGCCGCGCCTTCATCGGTGAATCAACCATCGCGAAGGCGCCGACCTTTACCTTCCATCTTGGGTACTGGCTCTTGACAAGTGAACAAAGATATGGAAGAGAAACGGTCACTCCGTCGATTCCCGCTTCGTCAAGAAACTCCAGATGATTTCGAATTGCACGCTGACCGCCTCTGGTTTGTTCGAGTCCGTAAAGACCGGCAGCATTTATGAGGTAACTGTATTTGAGTCCGTGCCGATGCGCTTCCTCAACAGCAGTGACCAAGTCGTTTTGGGATGTGTGTCTCATGGTGAAAGATGAACGCCCTCCGCCGATCGGGTCATTGTCGATCTTGCCGAAGATCTCCTTCACGTGATTGACAGATGCGAGCCACGGAATGATCCCGCGCTCGAAGGTATGTGCCACAGACAAATGCATCGATGCTCCAAAGTGAATCCTGCTAAAAATATTGCGCGCATCATTTTGAAGCGAGTGAGAGTATATTTTCGATCACTTGGAGGGCCTATGATTTATAGAGAATATGGAAAAACCGGCAAGAAAATCTCGATCCTCGGCGCAGGTGGAATGCGTTATTCCGATCCGTCGAAGCTCGACGAAATGGCAATGGTTCCGCTCGAAGCGGCGCGGCTTGGAGTAAACTATTTCGACACCGCGCCATATTATTGCGACGACAAATCGGAAGACATCCTGGGACTCGCACTCGCACAGATGCGACGAGAAAATCTTCCGTACTACGTTTCGACCAAGTGTGGCGAGGCCGACGGAGATGCGATGCGTCAGTCGATAGAGCGGTCGCTTGACAGATTGGGAATAGAGAAAATCACCTTCATGCACTGCTGGTGTGTTACCTCTCTCGGCGATTTTGCGAACCGCGAAAAGGGCGGTGCGATCAAAGCGCTTCTCAAAGCGAAGGATGAAGGGCTTGTCGAACACGTCGTTGTATCGGCGCATCTGTCAAGTGACGAGATGAAGACCGTCATCGACGCCGGCTACTTTGAAGGCATGACCATCGGCTTCAACGCAGCAAATTTTCCGTATCGCGAAAAAGCCATCGCCGATGCCGCAGCAAACAGCATGGGCGTCTCAATCATGAATCCGCTCGGTGGCGGGGAGATCATGGAATATCCCGACCGTTTCGATTTCATAAGAACCCGCGAAAAGCAATCGCTCCTTGAGGCGGCGTTGCATTTTGTGATGGGACACAAAGGCGTAACCACCGCGCTGGTCGGATTCCGTTCACTTGACGACGTGCGAAGTGCCGCTGCCGCCGCAGAATCGTTTTGCCCGCTTTCCGAAACAGAACTTGCGACAATAAAACTCAGGTTAGGCGAAGGTTTCAACAGCCTTTGCACAACTTGTAACTACTGTTCCGGTTGTCCGCGTGGAATACCGGTGGTCAAGTTCATGGAAGCCTACAACAAATTCATTTTCTCGAAAGATCCCAAAGAAGCAATCTCACGATTGAAGTGGCATTGGGATATTGAAAATCCGTCGTTGCTTGACGCATGCATCGGCTGTGAAATGTGTGAACAGAAGTGCACTCAACATCTTCCGATTCTGGCACGCTTCGACGAAATTCAGGACATGTTCCGCAAGGCTTCCGAAGAGGTGGTTGCTCAGTGAAAAAGGCTGTCGTTCTCCTTTCCGGCGGACTCGACTCGGCGACCTGCGCCGCGATTGCGGCATCACAAGGCTTCGAGATTCATGCGATAAGTTTTGGCTATGGTCAGCGGCATAGCATTGAACTTTCATTTGCAAAAAAAATTGCCGCTATGACAAGCGTGGCCGATCATCGTGTTGTCGAACTCGATCCGAAGTGCTTCGCCGGAAGTTCCTTGACATATGCGACAGATGTCCCCAAAGACCGCGATCCACAGGCACTTCAAGAAATTCCTTCGACCTATGTACCGGCGCGCAATCTGATATTCCTCTCCTTCGCGCTGGGCATCGCC
>CAIOZP010000240.1 GCA_903862805.1 uncultured Fibrobacterota bacterium | reverse complement strand
TCCAGACGTTTGACCCTTTTGCAGAATGTTCAGCGCCAAGTTTGACTGATGCGATGCGCCGTCCATTCATATCGAAGATTTCTGCGGTTCCGCCGTCAATTCCTCTACCACTTATAATTATGTTGCCATAATGTTCTGTTACGGAAACGGGTCGAGGCAACATTTCTCCGCACTTGACCGGTTTAACCTTGGTGACCGGAATAGCGTCGAGGCTGTAGTATTCCATCTGGTCAACATACATATACATATCACTTAGCGGAGCCGGGCCGCCCCAGCCGTCGATGTTGTCGCTCCAGAGATTGAACATGATCTGCGTGGCACTGTTCGGGAATGTGTAGGAATTACTCTTCAGCTGCGGACTGCGGCTTCTCATGCCGTCAATGAAATAGACCACACTGTCCTGATACCAGTCGAAACGGTATTCGTGAAAATCGGCAGCCGGATCAAATGCGAGTTTGACGTCATCATTTGCGATGTCGTAATTCACGTGATGTATTGAGTAATAAATGGAGTCCATGCTCATCGTGAGGAATTCTATATCGACTTCGTTGAGCCCTGGATCTCCATCGGCCCCGTTGCCAGTGCCTTGTGCATATACGAACATGCCAACGACTCCACCGGCAGTGTTGTCAAATTTGATTCTTGCGCGATACGATCCATATAAAAAATCGCTCCGCTGAGACGAGATTTCTCCGCACACAGGATTCGTTCCGGGTGGCGAGGCATTCAGTTTGAGCCTCACCCAGCCGTTGACGGTATCAAGTTGAACATTGGAGGAACTATACGATTTCGTGGTTTCGGTCCAAGAATCGATATTCCAGAACGCATCGAATTCGCTTTGCGAACTGAAATCCTGCACGATGTGTTCGGAATGCGACGGCTGAACCAGTCCCACTATCGCCACCATCGCTGCCATCATAGATGCCCGCTTGAAGATGTTCATTCTGTCCTCCTTCTGTTTGTCCAGTATGAAACGTTGTTGGTAGGATAGCAAAACAAATTTTCTGCCGCTTATACTTGGGCAGTTATCATCGAAATCTGGTTCGACGGAGATTTTCGACAATGAATTTAGTCAACTTTGATACGCTATTTTTGAATAAGCCGAATCTTTCACACAGATCAGATCAGATTTTATGTATCTTATCGCCGTGTGTGACCGTGATCTTTCTGGGGGTGTACAGGCTTTCGACGGGTTGGGTAATGCCCAGGACGCGTGCCGAGGATGATAGTTGGCCTCGTAAAAAATCTGTCAAAGTATAATTGCGGAAGATTATTCTTACGCCATGGCCGCCTAATAGTGCGACCGAACTTTGCAGCTAAGTAGCGTTCCTCTGATGCAAAGTCAAATCTGAACGCTGGATCCCCGGACGCGTTGGCCGGGAGTCGAGACAAAGACGCTGGCTGTTGTGCAAGCCTGTCGATCGGCGGGTGCGGCGGCGAGATCAAATGACCGACTACGCACGTAGTGGACTGTGTTGAGCACGATTCGGACAGGGGTTCGATTCCCCTCACCTCCACTTCTATTTCAGAAGAAACAATCGCCTCGGGCTAACAAGCTCGGGGCGATTGTTGTTTAAACCCCTTTATTTCAAAGGTTTTGCGATGGTTAGGCATCCCACTTTCGGACTTCGCTTTCGGACATGACTCGCAAATTCTCCTCGTTTTCTCCGGATTCTCTCTCCGTTTCTCTGATATTTTCGGACTCAGTCCGAAACTCGTCCGAATTCATTACCCATTGAAAAATATAGGATTGCAAGGATGTCGCGTCTGCCAGATAAT
>CAIOZP010000239.1 GCA_903862805.1 uncultured Fibrobacterota bacterium | reverse complement strand
CTTGCGGTCAATAACGCAAAAGCGGTTCTTGAGGCGGTCATGGGCAAGCAGTCGGAGTTTGTTCGCACGCCAAAGAAGGGCGCGAAGAAAGCCGCGAACTACAAGGCCGTAAAAGATGTCACGAACATCATCGAACTTGGTCTTGGGTTCTATTGTCTGTTCACATTGTACATGTTCTTCGGTTACACGAATTTCCTCGTGACGCCGTTCATAATCATCTACGCGTCCGGTTTCCTGTTTACCGGTACGATGTCGATTATTCACTTCCGCAATCCGAATCTGGTTGATGCGCCTGTGCCGTTTACCACCAGAACTCCGGTTGCTGTTACGCAGAAGGTCGAAGCGTAATTCCTGTTTTTGTAAATGACAGTTCGGGGCGGGCATTTGTCCGCCCCTTTTTATTGAGGAAGATATGAACGACAGAAATCTTTTCGAGGCTGGATCGTGGGCCGCACAGGGTGGATTCGCTCGCGCCATTGCCTGCTTCAAATTGACAGGCGAGAACGGGCGGATACTCAGGTTCATGCTGGTAAATCTCGATTGCATTCATTCGGACGAGACAGAGGCGGCGGTAAATTCGCAGACAGATCTGAAGGATGCCCACGCGAGGATTACCGCGACAGGTAACGACAAAGCGATGGCAGAACATCTGTCGGGTCTTGGGTATTGCAAACTTGAACATGATTGAAAGAATCGGAAATCCGCCGGAAAATATCAGTCCCGATTCCCTCTGCATGGTTGAAGTTTTTTTCTCCGAAGGCTTAGTCCTGCTGAAAAACCAATAGTCTGATTGATACCTCGTGTCAAAAGAGAAGATTAATTAGTTGTATTCCCTTCGCAAAAAGCTATTTTCACAAAAGTGCCACCATGTCGTTTCGGCGTGGTGCCGCTTGCTATTGAACGAGGATTGTCCGGAGACTGAATGATCGACGCAAAACATGTTTTCGCAGATGCGGCGGAAGTAGCGGCTTGGCTTGCTCCACAAAAAGCGGCCGGCAAAAAGGTTGTGACAACCAATGGCTGCTTCGACATTATTCATGCGGGTCATGCGCAGTATCTTGCAGAAGCCGCGGCCTGTGGTGATATTCTTGTTGTCGGACTCAACAGCGACGAATCTGTGAAGCGATTGAAAGGGCCGTCGAGACCGCTTCAGTCGGAGAACGATCGGCTGGAAATCATGGCAGCAATTCGGGCGGTCGATGCCGCGTTCATTTTTCGTGAAGATGATCCGCGGGCTTTTCTTGAAATAATCAGGCCCGATGTTCATGTGAAGGGCGGCGATTATTCGGCCGATATTCTTGAGCGACCGGTAGTCGAGAGTCATGGTGGAACAATAAAAATCCTGAGCTTCAAGGATGGTCGTTCCACTACCGGCATTGTTCGCAAAATGTCAAGCGCTCCTGAGGGGAAATAGATGGGAAAAAAGCCGCATCCCATGAACGCAGAACAGCTGGTCGGATTATTAGAATCCAACCCTGATTCCTATGTGTTCGGACGCGTTGCCGATCAGTACCGCAAGAGCGGCGAGCTTGCACGGGCGATAGAGGTCTGCCGTGAGGGACTTTCGCGTCATCCCGAATACGTTACCGGCCACATTATTCTTGGACGATGCTTTGTCGAAACAAACGAGCCGGAACAGGCTGTTGAATCTTTTACGAACGCTGTCCGGCTTGACAGACGCAATCACCTTGCGATCAAGATGCTCTCCGATCTTTATTCCCGCACCGGCGACTCCGAACGCGCGACCGGCTTGAGCAAGGCACTCGCGGCGATTGATCCGTGGGACGAATACAACGATGGCCGCCTGCCTTCGGTGGTAGTTCCGGTGGCAGATATTCTTGGGCTTTCCGGTGCCGGAGCTTCTCCTCCGCCAGCGCGGCATCGTGCCGAACCGGAACTTCTGGACACGGTTGATCATTCGTGGCAAGACAATGCCGCAACGCCGTCCGGAGTTTCTGCGCTTGACACCGTGCCGATTGATTCTCCAGCGCTTGTTCAGCCTTTTGCAAATCCGCAACCGGTTCAGGATGGCGGGTTCGATATTTCATCGTATAACGATCTGATTAATTCTCCGACTACCAGTAGCTTGGAAGACACCAGCGGAATTGCGGTGGAATCCGTCGGCGTGGTAAACACTCCAATGCAGGCTCCCGAACCGGATCTTCTCGATCTGCTCGGAGTGGAGGAGCTTGCATCCGAAGAGTTGGTCGGTGATGCAACCGACGAGTTCGATCTTCACAAGATTGGCGCCGCAGACCTCGTGATTCATACCGAAGGCGATGGTGGTGCCGAGGCCGGTATTCCATCTGGCGACGACATCGCCGATGTTTTCGAAGAGAAGATGCCGGGGCCGTCGGGTATGTTCAATTCCGATGTCATCGCCTCGCGCATGGATGAACTTTTCAGCCCCGCTTCGTCTGCGCCCGAAATGCCGGATGAGAATCTCGTTGCTTTTGAAAATGAAATAGTATCTGGCGAAACAGTTTCGGATCAGGTTGCAAACGAAGATCTTCGCCTTTCGGTCGAGGCGATTCAACAACCTGCGCCCTTTGATCCATTTGCGCAGATCGAGTCCGGTGGCTTCGACGATACCGTTAAGACTGACTTCGCGTTTGTCAATCAACCGGCTGAAGAAACTGATCCGGTGATGTCCTTGAGCGGAACTCCGGAAATCCTTGCCGACGAATCGTCGGTAGCCGATCCTTTCGCAGCGTTCCGCACTGCCGAAGCAGAAGACGATGCGGCTTTCTCCGGTTCCGATGCGGAGGCGTTCCTCGCCGGGCTCCAGGCGGAGAATCAGACTGTCGAGTTGACAGATGCGACAAGCGGGCTGCCGGTTGTCGAAGGAATTCATTCCGAAGAAACGTCGCTGATTGACGATGCGGAAAAATTCATCTCGGTTTTCAAGGCGTCTCAGGATCAGCCTGAAATCGATGGCATAGATTCCGACGCAAGCGATGATCTTCTCGCGGGGCTTTCACTGCCGCCTGATTTTTCATCCGCCGAAGAATCTTTGGAGACTGTCGGTGGAGCCGAAGCAGGGCTTCCCGTTCTGTCAAGCGAAGTCTCAGATTTTGCTGAGACAACCGATGTCGATCAGTTCATATCGGAGCTTCATGCCGTCGAAGAATTGGAAGAAGATGATCTGTTTGATGACGCCGATCTTACGAAGCTTCCCGGCGTCTTCGAAGAAGACAATCCAGACAAGGTAGATGTCGGCGATACTTCCACATGGACACCGAACGTCGATGGTGAGTTGGTTGCTGATTCTGCGACAGTTCCGGAATTACAGGCGTTCGATGCAGCGTCGGACGATCCTCTCGCTTTCACTATTGGCGATGTCGCGCAGCCGGCCTTGAGTAATTCTTCTTGGACACCAGGCAGTTTGACTTTGGATCAGGAATCTTCGGTCGATGGAGATTCCGATGAACTTCTTGATTTGCTCGAACCTATCGACGACATCAATGACCTTCTTTTCGGCGGAAGCGATGATGCAGTGCCGCCACCGCCTCCG
>CAIOZP010000238.1 GCA_903862805.1 uncultured Fibrobacterota bacterium | reverse complement strand
GCAAGGACAGGGATCGTTTCTTCCGATTTTTGGAGACTCGCGGACAAATGGTTCGTCCTGCCAGTAGTGCCTTTCGTCACCATCATCAAAATCATTAATTGGATCATCCACATCACTATGCGCTGAAAAACAATTCCACTCTGCCATTTCGCAAAGAAGTGTTTTCTGTGAATTACTATTTCTGTAGTCCTCGGAGCCATACAATTTTGGCGTGGTCGAAAATTTCTTTTCCACAGATGAACGGTCAAACAGAACATCGAACAACGCATGGTTTTCTTTTTGATGATCCGACACCATCAAACAAATCTCTCTGGTTGAAGGCCATTTAAGAGTCATGAATAAATTACATATCCAGATACTGTAATCAATCGGAGTGTCTGGATCGGTGGAAACAGGTATAAGTTCCTCGTTCATGCACCGAGCGAAGACATCCTCCGAAACAGTTTTGGTCTGATTGATCATCAGAAAAATTAGAGGAAACGGAGTGATTGCATTGGGTGAGTGAATCATGGCTTTTTTCATTGCCGGCACAATCAGCCCGAACATATCGTCGCTCATGCATTCGGCAATTACTGTCGGAATATCTTCATGAATGGAATCTCCCCAGTAGTCGTAGAGTACTGAATCTTTTATGTCGCCCAGCATATCGAGAAGTATCGGTGTCGCCTCGGGTACACGCCAGTATCCCAAAAAGCGTAGTGCAAATGATGAAAAAATGGTGCTATTGGGGATTTCTTCCGAAAGCATTGCATCTTTTGCCTGTCGCAGAAAGTCAAGACATACAGGCTCAAGCTCCGCACGATGTTCCATCGCCTCTTTGACGATATCCAGCGGATACGGGCGCACAATGTTGGTCAGGTTTTCAAGAATCTCTTCGACACGAGATTTTTGTTCCATTGAATTCTTATCCGTTTACAAATGCGCAAAAATATTTGAAGAACCGGATTACTTTGGCATCAGTTCGACAAACCCGGAAAATACTTTCCACCAGCCAGTGCCATCTCCGGTCTCAATGCTGACCGTCCTCTGATTAACCCGCAGCATGGTTCCTGTTTTGTACTCCCCGTCGATGAATTAAACCGGACACGATCTCTGCCCGAGCAGGCGCTTGTGCTTCTCCATAACGAGACATGGCCGGAAATGTATGGCAGTGGTGCAATGACTGGGACTGGACTGGAACATCAACGCCCAATGGCACTATGACCGCATTGGCAGATCCACGAGGACCGAATACCGGGACCTACCGGACGGCACGCGTGGCTCAGCAGGAACCATAGGCTATTTCAAAGAATCTGTTGGTGGTAGTCCACCGTATTCCGGCAATGGGTTTATGGGATTTCGTTGCGTCTTGTCACAATAATCCCAACAAAAGCAAACACATAGGTGCCGCAACACTACAAAAATATCAACGATAATTTTCTGGGCAGAAATTTCGTTCGATGATTTCGATGAGAATATGAAGTACCTTTATGTGAAGCTCCTGAACGCGATCAGCAAAATGTCCGGCTGGGGTTACAATACAAACATCTGCAAGGGATTCGAGCGGCGATCCGGTTTTACCTGTGAGAATTATCACTTTCAGCCCAAGTGATTTCGCCATTTTTGCGGCAGCGATGATATTTTTACTGGTTCCACTTGTGCTTATTCCAAGGAGACAATCGCCAGCGCGACCGTTACCTTCAATGTATCGGGAGAAAATTTGATCGAAGCCGTAATCGTTTCCCACGCAGGAAATATGGCTCGCATC
>CAIOZP010000237.1 GCA_903862805.1 uncultured Fibrobacterota bacterium | reverse complement strand
TGACCGACATTTCCTCCAACCACTGAAAAGGAACCGCAGTGAAGGGCAGTGAAGTAACAGTACAAAATGTGTCGAAAAGCTTCGGTAATTTTGAGGCTCTAAAGAATATCAGCCTCACCATTAACAAGGGAGAGTTCTTCTCGCTTCTGGGCCCGTCGGGATGTGGCAAGACCACACTGCTGCGCTGTATCGCAGGCTTTGAAGATCCGAGTGCCGGATCAATTCTGCTTGATGGCCAAGACGTTTGTAACACACCGCCGAACAAGCGCCATGTGAATACGGTCTTTCAGAGCTACGCGCTTTTTCCTCATCTCACGATTTTCGAAAACATCGCATTCCCATTGCGTCTTAAAAAGATTTCTGACTCACAGATCAAGACAAAGGTTCGCGACTACCTTGAACTCGTTCGACTGATCGGTCACGAAAACAAGCGGCCGTCTCAACTTTCCGGCGGACAGAAGCAGCGTGTTGCCATTGCACGTGCGCTCATCAACGAGCCGCAGGTTCTTCTGCTTGACGAACCGCTGTCGGCCCTCGATGCCAAGCTCCGCCAGCACATGCTTATTGAACTCGACAGTATTCACGACAAGGTCGGAATCACGTTCATCTATGTGACTCACGATCAGCACGAAGCGCTATCGGTTTCCGATCGCGTGGCGGTGTTCAACGAAGGCCGCATTCTGCAAATCGGAACGCCCTTTGAAATCTACGAAGAACCAGCCGATCTTTTCGCCGCGCAGTTCATCGGCGAAAACAACATTTTGTCTGGTAAGATCAAATCGATCGGCAACGAACACGCTGTACTCGCGGTCGAAGGACTCGGTCAGATGTACGCATGGAAAACCGAAGGCGCGAAGGTCGGCGATGTCGTGAATTTCACCGCCCGCCCCGAAAAAATCCGCATCACATCTGACCGCCCAACCGATCTTCCGCAAGGTTTCAATCTGCTTGAAGGAACTGTTGACGAAATTATCTATAACGGATTCCAATCGAAATATTTCGTGAAAGTCGAAGGCCGTGCGACCAACATTTTAGTGACCCGCCAGCATGTGAATTATTCGTCTCAAGATACCGAATCGATCGCATGGAAAGACCGCGTGTTCATCTGGTGGGACGACAAAGACAGTTTCATAATCGGAGGCTGATATGCGCAGAAATTACGGCATAATCTACACGCTTCCGGTGACGCTCTGGATCACGTTCTTCTTCGTGATTCCGCTTGCGATTATCTTCTCTTATTCGCTGATGAAAAGCGGACTTTACGGTGGAGTTGAGTTTGGTAAATTCACACTCGACGCATACCGCGCACTTGCGAATCCGGCCTTCCTCAAGGTAACTATTGCAACGATTCGCATATCGGTGATCACAACAATCATCACGGTTTTGCTTGCGCTTCCGGCCGGATATTTTATTGCACGAAGCCGCTTTAAAAATCTCTTTCTGCTGATGGTCATCGTCCCGTTCTGGACAGACTTCATGGTGCGAATCTACGCATGGATCACCATACTCGGCAACGCCGGATTCATCAACAATCTGCTTGTCAATATGGGAATCATCAAAGATCATCTGCCGCTACTCTACCGCGAACATTCGGTAATACTGGTGATGGTTTATACATACCTGCCATTTGCGATTTTGCCGCTTTATTCGACAATAGAAAAATTTGATTTCTCGCTGATGGAAGCCGCGCGTGATCTTGGCGCGAGCAAGTTTCAGGCGGTGATGAAGGTGCTTATTCCAAACATAAAAGGCGGACTTCTCACAGCTGTTCTATTCACTTTCATTCCGGCCTTCGGCAACTATGCGGTGCCGCTTTTGGTCGGTGGACAAAACTCGACGATGCTCGGAAATCTTATCGCACGCGAGCTAACGGTCTCGCGCAACTGGCCGCTTGCGAGTTCTATTTCGGTCGTGATCACGATTGTAACAACGCTCTCTGTTTTGCTCGTGCTTCGCATAAACGCCGCGCAGGCCAAGGCGATGGAAGTGAAAAACATCGCAGAGGAGATCCCACAGTGAGCAACAAACCAAAGAGCGTAAAGAGCCATAAATTTTCGACCACGATGTTTGCGCTGGTCATGGGATTTCTCTATATGCCGCTGATGGTGCTGATCGCCTACTCGTTCAACGATGGCAAAACTATGCAGTGGCATGGTTTCACTCTGCACTGGTACGACCAGCTCTTCAATCACTCACGTCCCTTGTGGGATGCGGTCGGCAACAGCCTGATTATTGCGCTGAGTTCGGCAACGGTATCGACGCTCATAGGTACGCTCGCGGCCATTGGCGTGAACTGGTACAAGTTCAAGATGAAAGCCTACGTTCAGCTCACGACATTCCTTCCGCTGATTCTTCCCGAAATCATCATTGGTGTTTCGATGCTGATATTTTTCGCGAATGTGATTCATCTGCCGCTTGGTCTGTTCACGATTTTTGTGGCTCATACAACTTTCAATATTCCGTTTGTGATGCTGATGGTGATGTCGCGACTCGAAGAGTTTGACTACTCAATAATCGAGGCGAGTTACGATCTCGGTGCGAGAGAAATCGACACTCTCCTCAAGATAATTGTCCCGATCTCAATGCCAGGAATCCTCGCTGGATTTCTTACGGCAATCACGCTCTCACTCGAAGACTTTGTTATTACTTTTTTCGTTGCCGGTCCGGGTTCTTCGACTCTGCCGCTCTATGTATTCTCGATGATCCGCTTTGGGGTTTCGCCGACAATCAATGCATTGTCGGTGGTGCTCATTGGCAGCACGGTGATTCTCGCGATGTCAACGAAGAATATTCTGAAGTATATCGCGAAATGATTGCCTTTCAAGGGGGCTGACCTCGCCCCACCCCCTGTTCGGATCACTTTTCACGCCATTCTGATCATCTATCCCACTGTTCTGATCCGTATCGCCTACGCACGTCTATCGATTAATCCCAATCATTCATGCGATGAGCTATTTTTGATGAAACGAATAAAGGTGCCCATTTATGAATACAGATACTGCCGTTTCGGGCCTTCTCTACGACGACCTCTCCATCTCCTCCGCCGGAGAAACGACAAGCACATTATGACCTACAATCCCCACATCCACCACCGCCATTCAATACGCCTGAAAAACTACGACTACGCCCAAGCAGGTGCCTATTTCATTACCGTATGCACACAAAACCGCCTTCATCGTTTTGGTAAAATTGACAATGGCGCAATGGTTTTATCCGAATTTGGTAAAATTGTTGACGATCAATGGAATGAATTAACCGTTCGTTTTAAAAATATCGAATTGGACGTATTTGTCGTAATGCCCAATCATATCCACGGTATTATCGTCATTCCCGTTTCCC
>CAIOZP010000236.1 GCA_903862805.1 uncultured Fibrobacterota bacterium | reverse complement strand
GCAGTTTGCCAAGATGAAATGGCTTGCGGATAATGCCTGCCGCGCCAAGTTCCAAACCGCGTCTGTCGGCACCGGAATGATCCTGTGCAGTAAAAAGTATTACGGATGTTTCTGCGAGTTCATGGATGGCCCGAAGTCTCTCGAAAACTTCCCAGCCGCTCATTATCGGCATCATGATGTCGAGCAAAATCAGATCCGGGACAGAATCACGTGCAAGGGCGAGACCTTCTATGCCGTCGGAGGCACAAATAACCGAGATATTCTTCTTCCCAAGCAGAAGCGAGGTTGTTCTGCGAACCAGAACCTCGTCGTCGATTATGAGAACCGTTTTTCCGTTCATTTGTATCCCGCTGCGTGCTTCATAACTTGGCCACAGCCGAGTTCGCATCAACCTGAAGCTGGTGGATACATTTTTCTATCATGTCAACCTGCTCAAGTGCGTGATGCAGATCGGTGGATTCATCCAACTCTATTTGTTCTGCCAGATCGCCAAGTGCCATTCCGCCTATGGTTCGCGAAGAGCTTTTGATCGAATGCGCGTGCCGACGGAAAGTCTCCCAATCTCCGCTTTTTGCCGCAGTTCTCATTTCATTGCACATTGGAGGAGTCGAAATGAAATATTGATCTACTACGGCGGCATATATGTCAGTGTCATGATCGAGATTCGAGAGCGCGAATTCAATATCAAATTCAACTGACATTAAAATTTCCTTTCGGGATTTTTTCAGCGCCGACATTCTACATGAAACATTAACAATATGCCAGCAAAATTTCGGAAGATAATTCCATCTGCAAGAAAGGCTTGCCGGATCTATTTTAGACGACGATGAAGCCGCAAGCCGGTGCAAACTGAAAAGAGATCAACAGACAGATGACCCAGAAAGACCAACCGAAGACCGTCATCTTCAATCAGAAAAATAGCGCAGGCAATAGCCGACGGAAGTTTCCGTTTGGAAAGATCGTTTTCCCTGTGTTCCTTGCGCTGACTTTCTTTTCCTGCCTTGCCGGTGGAGCTGCGGTCCGTTTTGTTGTTCAGATGTACAAGACAATTCCCAGTCCCGACGAACTTTCACGCATTCAGCCATCGCTTGTGACTCGCGTATATGCCGCCGATGGTTCACTCATTCATGATTTTGCAATCGAGCGCCGCGTTTGGGTTCCGCTCGACAGCATTCCGCTGAATCTTCGCAACGCACTTATCGCCATTGAAGACCGCAAGTTCTACGAACACCACGGCATCGACCTGAAACGAATCATCGGCGCCGCGTTTGCGAATGTGGCTTCGGTCGGAATTTCGCAGGGCGGATCTACAATCACTCAGCAGCTCGCAAGAAACGTTTACCTCTCGCACGATCAAACGATCACGCGAAAGGTTCGTGAAATTCTCACCGCATTAAAGCTCGAAAGCTGCTATACCAAAGACGAAATCCTCGAACTCTATTTCAACATGGTTTATTTCGGTGGTGGCGCATATGGCGTAGAGTCAGCTTCACAGAGCTACTTCAACAAACATGTGTGGCAGCTCAACCTTCAGGAATGTGCGGTGATCGCCGGAATGATCCAACGTCCCGAAGGTTACCGTCCCGACCGCAAGAAAAATCTTCCTGCGATAACAGAGCGCCGCAATACCGTTCTGGCGTCGATGTACAAGATCGGTGCCATCAAACGCGACGAAATGAAGGCGGCGCAGTCCTGCCCGATCGAGACGCATACATGCCAGGTTGAAGGTGGACGCTGCGCGTATTTTGTCGAGATGGTCCGGCAGTATCTTGAGCGCAAATACGGCGAAGACGTTCTCTACAACGGCGGACTTTCGATCTACACCACACTCGATCCTGTCGCACAAGACACTGCCGACTGGGTCGCCGGACATCTGCTTGGCCCGGCACAGAAACGCTGTGATGGAATCTTCCTCGACATGTCTCTTGCATACAAAAAGCTGGGAATAAAAAAGTCGGAATATCTCGACAAATTCGATTCGATCTACGCCGCGCACAAAAGCGACTACACCGATTTTCCAGATTCAGTCCGACTGCGAACGGTTCAATCTTCCATTGTTGCGATGGATCCGACCACCGGTGCGATCAAGGTGATGACTGGCGGCAAGAGCTTCAGCGAAAGCAAGTTCAACCGCGCCACACAGGCGATGCGCCAGCCTGGATCGGCATTCAAGGCATTCGTCTATTCGGCGGCCCTCGAAAATGGATTTACGCCCTCAACCGTGATTGTCGATCAGCCCATTTCCCTCGAAACACAAAACGGACTTTGGCAGCCTGACAACTACGAAGGTAAGTTCAACGGGCCAATGAGCATCAGAGACGCGCTGAAAATGTCGATCAACTGCGTGGCAATTCAAACGCTTCTCGACATCGGAGCCGACAAGGTCGTTGAGTTCGCCCGTCGCGCCGGACTTCAGGGCAAGATCGATGCGGTGCCGTCGATTGCAATCGGATCATGCGAAGCCACCAACCTCGAAATGACCCGCGCTTACTCGACATATCCGGGCGAAGGCCAGATGCCGGAACCGTATTTCATCGAGAAGGTACTTGACAAAAACGGAAAGGTCATCGAAAAGGCCAAACCTAAAAGCACGCATGTCTGCGATCCAAAAGTCGCATACCTCATGACGAGCATGTTCCAGACTGTTGTGCAGCATGGAACCGCTGCGAGCATTCCTGGACTTGGTTTCACAAGGCCTGCCGGTGGCAAGACCGGTACCACAAACAGCTACGCAGATGCGTGGTTCGTGGGTTTCACGCCACAGGTTTGTTGCGGTGTCTGGGTTGGCGTTGACGAGCGGCGTTCAATGGGAATCGGCAGTACCGGAACTTATGCGGCCATCCCGCTCTGGGTTCCGGTCATGCGTGTTCTGCACAGAAATCTGCCGGTCAAAAACTTCGATGTCCCTTCCGGAATCACAAGTGTTTCGATGTGCAAGGAAAGCCACAAGATCGCTACCTCGCTTTGTCCTGTTCAATACGAAGACTGCTTCGATGTCGAGAATATGCCTAAGGAAACTTGCGATGTGCATGTTCCTCAAAAGCGTTCCGTAGGTGGGTTCTTCCACAACCTTTTCAACGGTTCGTCAGAAAAGAACGAAGAGAAAAAACAGGCTGAAGCTGAAAAGAAACCGGCAACACAGCCCGAGCCCGCCGGTAAAAAAGAAAAACCGCCAACAACGACCAAAAGCGGTTCGACTAATAATCCTCCCCGTTCCAAGCAGCTTACCTACTAAACATCTGCCGCTTTGCAGAAGGAGAAAACGTGTCGGACAAGCCGCTTTACGATGCACACTGCCACCTTCTCAACGGTTCCTATCTCGCCGATGAATTGCAGGAAATCTTCCGCAAACATTTCTTTGACAGGATGGAAAAACATCCCGATCTTCAGGATGAATATCGTGTAAAAGGTGACCTTCATTCCGGTGATGATGATTTCTCCGACAAGTTCCTCATGTTCTTTCACTGGCTTTCGGAACTTCTCGCCAATCTGCATGGAACTCCAGAGTCGAGCATGAGAATGCTGACCAAAGCCGCAGGAGAAGCGTGGGGAGCCGATCCGGAGGAAATCCGCCTGATCCCCCTGAGCATGGACATCAGTTACATGCTCGACAAACCACTTCTTCCTTCCGGTACAAATGACGGCGACGACGCCATCCACCGTCTTGGAAAGATGATTGACAAATGCGACCGCGGTCACGGCAGCACAGATCAGCACCGGACAGCTACCGCGACACTCAACAGGCACTATCGCAATACTCTTGCACAAAACAAACGGCCCGGACTGTTCAAGTGCCGGCCGACTGGTTTTGAAAATGAAATTGCGGCTCTTCAAGAAATCGTGAAGCATAAGAATCTGGACGGACGAAAAATCGTAACACCGTTTCTCGCCATCGATCCAAGGCGCCCGGGCATCCTTGCGAAAATGCGTAAGCTGGTAAATCCGAAAAAAGGGCCGTTCTTCGGTGTAAAGCTTTATCCGAGGCTCG
This sequence comes from uncultured Fibrobacterota bacterium, assembly GCA_903862805.1. Taxonomy (GTDB): domain Bacteria; phylum Fibrobacterota; class Chitinivibrionia; order Chitinivibrionales; family CAIOZP01; genus CAIOZP01. The sequence goes on along the minus strand of CAIOZP010000236.1, from coordinate 4,102 downwards.
GAGTTCATCCGCAGTGCAAGGAACTTGAACCTGTCTATAAATTCTGCGAGAGAAAAAACATACCAATTACAACGCATGCGTCAATCGGCGGCTTCCCGTTTTCTGACTGGGTCTATGAAGAATGGGGCGATCCGATTCACTTCGAGAAGGTTCTTGAGAAGCATCCGAAGCTGCGGATCAACTTCGCTCATTTCGGACATTATGCGGTCGGAGATTCATGTGATTTCCGATGGGCCGATGCCATTGCCGGAATCATGAAAAAAGGCTACGACGCATACACCGATCTATCGTGCTACACAACCGAAAACGATATTATGACATTCAACAAAACTGTCTGGAGCAAATACCACGACCTTGCGAAAAACCGGACAATGTTTGGAACCGATTTCGACATTCTCTATATCGCAAATCCAGGAGACATAGATCTGAAAAAATATTTTTATCTGTTCAGCGAGTTTATATCTCCCGACGATCTTGACCGAATGCGAACAAACAATCCGGCAAGTTTCCTGAACGCGGACAGACGCAATTGAACCTGCCGGAACTTCTTTCACCTGCCGGAACATTCGAGGCACTCGATGCCGCACTACGTTTCGGTGCCAATGCCGTTTACCTCGGGCTCGATGCTTGCAATCTTAGAAGTGGCGCCGGAAATTTCACCACCGACGATCTTCCCGATGTTTTCGAAAAGGCCTCGGAAACAGGCGCTAAAATCTACATCACACTCAATGCGATGCCTTTCGATGCACAGCTTCCACAGGTCGAAGCAATGCTTGACAGAATAAGAATATCCGGAATCTTGCCAAATGCGTTTATCGTTTCCGATCCGGGTGTGATCAGACTTTGCCGACGCATACTTCCTGCGGCAGAGTTGCATCTGTCAACTCAGACCGGCGTGTTCAATGCCGAGTCGCTTGCCTTCTGGAAAGACGAAGGAATCAGCCGTGTCGTATTGCCACGCGAAATGTCGCTTGATCAGATTATCGCACTTGTCAAACAGGATATTCTGCCGCTCGAAATATTCTGCCACGGTGCAATGTGCATGGCGATTTCCGGCCGTTGCCTCATGGGCGCATACATGTACGGAAGGCATCCAAATCAGGGCGACTGCCCGCAGCCATGCCGATTCAGCTACAGTGTGAATCCTGTCTCGACCGGCCGCGACGGAGAAGGAATCGCAATCGACATCGAAGAAGATGGCGAGGCAACCTATCTCATGAACTCGAAGGATCTCTGCGCACTACCGATACTCGACAAGCTTGTGAAATCCGGCATCGTTTCGCTCAAGATAGAGGGCCGCAATCGCAGTGCCCAATACGTCGCCGCCGCAACGCGGATCTATCGAAGCGCGCTCGATGCCATCGCCAGCGAAGGCAATTTGTGGTCGATGCGTCAGGAGTGGGTTGACGAACTCAACGCCATCGATCATCGCGAATACACTACCGGATTCTTCTGCGGCGAAACTGCTATGCAGGATCGGGCCGTGAATCGTCGACCAGCATCGTTGCGTGTGGCCGGAGTGGTCAAAGCAATTGACGGATGCGATGCAATAGTCGATGTGAAAAACGGATTCAACAACGGTGCCGATTTATCGCTCCTTCCGATCACGCTGAAGAAAGGCGTGCGCATTGTGAAGATCAACAGCCTGCGCGATTTTGGCGGACGTGAATTGACAAGAGCGAAAACCAATTCGCTGGTGAGAGTGACCAACGATTCATTCCGTGAAGGTGATATTCTAAGAGTTGCTGCCAGTTGACGTTGGTGAAGATTCCTGTGCTACTTTTTCTTTGCAGCCTTAAGTCCTGCAAGCAGGCCGGCAAAAACAGCGATCACAAAAAAAATCACCGTTGGGATTGTCATGTCACCGCTTAGTCCCATGCTACTCTGGATACTGTTAAGGACATCGTTGTAGCCTGTGTCGGCTGTAGCAGTGATTGCAAGTGCTGTAAACATTTCAAATCCCATCTCTATAATAATTACTTGGCAGATTTAGGATCGAAAACATCCCGCAATCCGTCGCCAAGGAAGTTGAAAGCCATTACGGTAATAAAAATAAAAAGCCCCGGATAAAGAATCCATGGATGAAATCTCACGTCGGCAATATTCATGGCGTCGGAGAGCATATTGCCCCAGCTGGCCTGCGGATCCATTATGCCGAGTCCGATCATCGACAGCGCCGATTCACCGAGGATATATGAAGGAATCGCAAGCGTCACCGACACAATTAGGAAGCTGTACGTTTGCGGAATCACGTGCTTGAAAATGATCACCAGATCACGCTGACCAAGTGATCGGGCAGCAATTACGAACTCGCGTTGCGAGATGGATTTAGACATCCCACGAACAACGCGCGCGAGTCCGGCCCAGCCGATAAACGACAGCACCAAAACTATCAGAATGTAAACCGTCGAACTTGACACATCGGGAGGAAATGCGGCGCGCATTGCAAGCAGAAGATAGAACGAAGGAACGAGCATCACCATCTCGCAGGTTCGCATCAGCAGAGCATCGGTGATGCCGCCGTAATAACCGGCAATTCCGCCGATGAGTATTCCGAGGAAGGTGCTTATGAAGACACCGATTAGTCCTACAGTCAGCGATACCCGGCTTCCGAAAACCATTCGTGAAAGCAGATCACGGCCGCGCGAATCGGCGCCCATCAGATACAATCTGCCGCCATCGGTTCCTCCGAAAAGATGAACGCTGCACGGAATGATTCCGGCAAGTTTGTATGGCTCGCCTTTGACGAATAAACCAATGTGGTGTGACCGCGTAGTGTCTTCGACATAGACTCGTTGGTAGTATTCGTTGAAGCCATATGAGACGTCGTAAAAGATCGGCTGAAACGAAAATTTTCCAAACGCATCCGTAAAGTGAATCTCGGTTGGCGGAGCGTATGAATTGCCACGGTTCTCGCTGTCGAAATTGTATGGAGCGACAAACTCGGCGAGAATGCAGACGGTGTAAAGAAAAACAAGTATCCAGAATCCGGCCACAGCCAACGAATGTTTCGATAGCTTCTTGACCATTGTCGAAAAGACGGAATCTGTCATATCAACTCAACCTGATTCGCGGGTCGCTCAGTGCAAGCGCTACGTCGGCGACAAGGTTTCCGGCTATAAGCAAAATACCGCCCATCATCATGTTTCCCATGACCAAAAAAACATCCTGCGAACGAACGGCTTCGAGCATGATCGATCCAAGCCCCGGCCAGCCGGTTATGATTTCGGTAAGTGCCGCACCGGAAAGAAGTCCGGCGAGTTCGTAGCCGAAAAGTGTGATAAGCGGATTGATCGCATTACGCAAAGCATGAACATACTGCACGCGGCTTTCGGGAAGTCCCTTCGCTCGCGCAGTTGTTATGTAACGGGCGCGCAGTTCCTCAAGCATACTTCCGCGCATCACACGCTGAAGCGAGGCGATAGATGCTATACCCAAAACAATTCCCGGAATTATCATGTGTTTCATTACATCGAAGAATTTCCCGATTGCAGAAAAGCTGTCGAAGTCATCGGACTTCATTCCACCAACTGGCAGGCGGCCAATCAGAGGGATATCGCCGATATTCGAAAAAAGGTACATCAGCAGAAGCGCCAAAAAGAAACTCGGCAGAGACATCCCAATGTACGACAGAAACGAGAAGACCTTGTCGCTCAATTTGTATTGATGAACTGCACACCAGATGCCAAGCGGTATTCCAAGACACCATGTAATTAGAATCGAAAATAGCGCCAAATAAAGCGTGTTGACAGCATGCGAAGCAATAACACTCGACACCGGACAGCGCTTCGAAAACGAGTACCCAAAATCAAGCCGCACCATGCTTTTGAGCCAGTATCCGTATTGAACTATCGCCGGTTTGTCGAAGTGAAATTTGTGTTCCATTTCGTGAATCGTTTCCTGCGAGATCTGCGGATTATTGCGGTAGGGTGCAAGCACGTCGCCTGGGATCATGCGAATGAACATAAAGGTCACAAACGACATTGCAAAGAGCAGCGGGATCATTGTGAAAAGTCGTCGGACTATATAGGTGTACATCGGAAAACCTTTATCTCTGTTGCATAAAACAGGTCGAAACCTGAAGAGACAAAATACAGATCGG
>CAIOZP010000235.1 GCA_903862805.1 uncultured Fibrobacterota bacterium | reverse complement strand
GTTTTGGACGAAGCTTTCTGGGAAAGATCAAGTAAAGTTGGAGATTTGACAAGGAAATATCATAAAAGGAGGCGCTTTTAGCAGCGTTTTGACAGTGAATATTACTATAGGATGAATTATAAAGCAGGTATTTTTGTGTGTACTGGGTTGGATCTTCATCCGCCTTTATTGGTTCAGATTTTAAGAAAAACATTTATAAAGGATTTTCATGAGAAACCTGATCGCGCTCCTGCTTCTGCTTTCATCATTGTTCTGCGCAGTTGATGCCCAGACTTCTGCTGTACCAGCCGGAGATGGCTCGGCCGGGAATCCTTATCAGATTGATTCGCTTCCAAATCTCTATTGGCTTTCAACGACAGTATCGGCGTGGAATTCCAATTTCATTCAATTGGCAGACATTGACGCATCTTCAACATCTTCCTGGAATTATGCTCAGGGATGGAGTCCCATCGGAGATACCAGCACACTATTCACCGGAACTTACAATGGTAATGGCAAACACATTGCGAAGCTTTTCATTAATCGCCCGACTACAAATATTGTCGGACTATTCGGCGAGGTTTCTGGAACCGGTTCAATCAAAAAGCTATTCCTGGACTCAGTCAATGTGGCCGGCCAGGATGGTACCGGGGCCCTGTGGGAATAGGCGGCGTGGCAGGGCATACCGTGGAGCAGTGTGCAAGCAGCGGTTCTGTTACAGGGAGACACTATGTCGGTGGCCTGTATGGGGTATTGGAGACAAGCAATATCCTTAAAAACTGCTACTCGACCTGTTCTGTATCCGGTTTGATATGGGTTGGCGGACTGGTCGGCTACACACGGGGTAACAGCACCAACTGTTATTCCAGAGGGAAAGTCCGGAATTCCAACAACACAGCAGGTGGCTTGATCGGTTATGCAGAACCCCAAGCCACCGATGTCGGTTCTGTTTGGGACAAGGACAGTTCCGGATTGACGACTTCTCAAAGAGGCACAGGGAAAACCACTGCCGAAATGAAAACCCAATCAACCTACTCTGGTTGGGACTTCGATTCGATCTGGTGTATAAGCTCTGGCCCATTCAATGCCGGGTATCCATTCCTTCACTGTCAGGAGAGAAATGTCAGAGTAACGGCTCTTCCTTGCACTGCTTATGTGGGTATGACTCTTCCTTCCATCACCCCAATAATATCAGGAAGCGACACACTCGGCACCGGAACAAAAATCAGTGGCTCACTTTCCTGTCCGACGGCAAATATGAATGTGGCAGGCAAGTATCCTTTGAGCTTGGGAACATTAACGGCAACATTGCCTGCTGTTCTTAATCTTGTTCCGGAATCACTTGTGGTTTGTATTCTGAATCCTCAAACGATCACATTCGCGGCGCTTCCAGTCAAGACCCTTGGGGATGCCGACTTCACCGTTTCTGCCACTGGCGGTATATCCGGTTTACCTGTCACATTCAGCAGTTCGGATACAAATACCGCAACCGTAATAAATGGCCTTGTTCACATAAAGCGAGCCGGAAGCACTGTTGTTACTGCCATTGAAGCTGGAACGACCACTATTGCTGCAGATACTGTCAGACAGCCTCTCTGGATTTGGGTAAAGCCAAATACTGTCGTTGCTTTTGGGAATATTGAAATGGGCCAATGCACTGTCCCGCCTGGATTGACGAATGCAGTTTCCATTGCGGTTGGTGGAGCTCATATCATAGCTCTTAAATCAGATGGAACTGCCGTAGCGTGGGGGTTTAATAGAGATGGCGAATGCAATATCCCGCCTGGATTGACTAATGTAGTTTCCATTGCGGCTGGTGATGGGCATACCGTAGCTCTTAAATCAGATGGAACTGCCGTAGCGTGGGGGGCTAATTATGATGGCGAATGCAATACGTCGGGATTGATCAATGTCGGTTCAATTGCAGCTGGTTCTTGTAATACTGCATACATAGCTAATATTATTCAGACGATCACATTCGACACTCTTCCCCCAAAGACCCTCGCCGATCTTGACTTCACCCCAATTGCTACAAGTTCTTCCGGTTTGCCGATAAGTTTTGCAAGCTCGGACACAAATGTTGCAAGCATTGCAGATAGCATCATTCATATAAAAAAAACAGGAACAACCCAGATAACTGCGAGCCAAGGTAGCAGTGGAGCTTATTTGGCAGCACAACCGGTATCAAGGACATTGAAAGTACTCAAAGCAACTCCAGACATCTCGTGGCCGATGGTAAATATTATGACCTACGGCCAGACATTGGAAGAAACGACGTTTTATGGTACAATGCCGAAAACAGATGGGGACTTTAACTGGACAACACCATTTACAGTACCCGATGTAGGTACTACAAATTATTTGTTGACCTTTACTCCAACAGATACTGCTTACTACTGTACGGCAACGCATAGTGTCTCTGTGACAGTGATCAAAGCAAGGCCAGACATCTCTGTGTGGCCGATGGCAAATAATATCTCCTACGGCCAAACCTTGGAAGAATCGATGTTGTGGGCTTCATCGTCGGCCACATACGGAACCTTTGCTTGGACAACACCATCAATAGCACCGCCTGTGGGTACTGCAAGCTATTCGGTGACCTTTACTCCCACAGATACTGCTGACTACGACACGATAATGCAGAATGTCTCTTTGACAACAAGCAAAGCAGAGCCATCGATCCTTAACTGGCCGATGACACCTAACATCACTTACGGCCAGACACTGGCGTCATCGACATTATCACAAAATATGGGGCTGTCAGATGGAACCTTTGCATGGACAACACCAACAACGGTACCACTTGCGGGTACTGCAAGCTATTCGGTGACCTTTACCCCCACAGATACTGGCGATTACACTAATGTTGATGAATTGTTAGATTTGACAGTCGAAAAGGCGAGTCCGATACTGAGTAATCTCTCTGCAAGTACGATCAACTATAGCCAATACACTACTCTTGATTCATCGAAGATCACTGGAACAGTGCAATTCAACCGGGCCGATTCGGGACTCGTTACGGTAAAAGGAAGCTTTGCCTTCGATACATTAACGGGAATGCCTATCAGTGCCGGAGCAAAGAGTCACCACTTCCATTTCACCCCCAATGACACTGCCGACTTCAATGTTATTGATACTTGTATCAATGTTACAGTATTGAAGTATAATCTTGTGGCACCTTCTTTGACTGCGAGCCCAATTACATACGGTCAGCCGGTTTCTGCTTCAGTAATAACATTTACTTCTCCCATGCCCATGGTTCCATACACTTGGGGTATGACCGATTCGACCGATGTTCCAAGGGCCGGACATTTTTATATCAAGTGGGCTTTTACCCCATTGGATACAGCGAATTACAGCATCAAAATCGACTCGATTCCGGTTGTTGTGAATAAACGCGGCGTGATCGTTTTCCATACGGCCCTCAACAAGGCTTATGATGGTAATATGATTGCGCAAATCAGGGTCGATTCCATAAGCGGGATTATAAATAAAGATAAATTGTCTGCGACTTGTTCCAGCGGTTTGTTTGATACAAAGAATGTTGGTCTTGGCAAGACTGTAAGTCAGGGTGCAGATGTACTGGCCGGTGATACCGCAGACTACTATCCGCTACCTCCCGGTGTTTTCCCGCCAGGAGCCACCGGACTTACTGCAAATATCACCCCGGATTCCCTGACAATCACCGCCCTAGATACCTTCAAGGTTGCCGGAGAGATTGATCCTGCATTTAATTTGAAGGACAGTGGCTTCGTCACAGGCGAGGATTTATCTCTTCTTACAGGCCTTGTAGTGATCCGTGATCCCGGCGAAATTGCAGGGAGCTATTCAATCAATCCGTCAGGGGCAATTGATCCAAACTACATCATCAAATATGTAGCCGGAACCTTTACGATCAAAGCCGGAACCGCAATCATCGACAATGGCCCAAATTCTATCGCGGTTGTCAGAAAAGGGATCCTCGTTGGCCCGAATCCTGTGAGACTGTCGAGCGGTGCGGTTCAGATCCTCGTAACCACCGATTCGCCCTCTTCCATCAAGATGAGCATTTACGATGCCCTCGGCAACAAGATCGATGAGCAGAACGGCTTGACACAAAGCTCCGGTGTTCCTCATCACTTCACTTGGGATCTGAAAAATCAGACAGGTCGTGTTGTCGAGGCAGGAAGCTATCTTGCAGTGGCATTGGTGAAGGATCGGGATTCTGGAATAGTGAAGGTGATGAAGGCTTTGATCGGAGTAAATAAATAATTCTGAAGTATTGATTCAAGTGAAGAGCTGCCTCATAACGGGCAGCTCTTTTGTTGTAGGGCTGATCTGCGGCATACAATTAGACACAAGATCAAACAACGGGGGCGTGGTATGAGAACACACAAAACAGTGCAACCATTACATTTTATCCCATAAACAGCGGGGATAAGGTCGTAATAAATTCTAAGTAATATCGATCAATTAAAGACGGGATTCGAAATCCTATAAAAAACTATTTCTCCAGAGTGCCATATACCCTCGAACCAACGAGCTGATCGATTCGCGTGCATCGGTTCGCTTTGTTCCGTGTGCGAGCAACCGGTCGTAATCGGTTTCTATATGACGAATATGTGCCGCTACGGCGAGCTCTATCATCTTTTGCGAAAACTCTTTTGCCATTGCGGTTCTGCCGACGCGGCCCGAATGTTTTTCGCAGGCATGATCGGCAATCGCGAACTCGCGTTCTCGCGGCATTGACGGAAAAAGCTTTCTGATTTCTGCGGCAAATGTTTTTCGATAATCGGCATCTACCAATTCGCGCTTTTTCGCGGCTACTACTCGACGCGAAGCACGGGCAGATTCATCCTGAACACAAAGCTCTCTCGCGTTGTTTATTTGAACCGGATCGGCGAGGATGCCGCGCTGTTCATCACGTTTGCGGCGAGCGTTCCACTCGACAACCGGAATCGCATTGGGGCAGAGTCGCTTCGTGCGAACAGTTAAGGCCGTGTTACCTGATGGCAGAAATTCGAGATTATCGAGTCCGTCGCAGTCGAGGCAAAATTTTGAATCGTCATGCCGGATTATCAGCGGAACTTTTTCTGGTATTCTGCATCCACATTTTGCGCATTGTGTTGGCTTGCGAAGAATGGATGCTTTGGGGCCATCATAAACCGGCTTGACTTTTTTCTGCCTGATGGCTGGCGCTGATGCCTCGACAGTGGCTCGTTTGATAACTATTCGCATATCAGTATGATTTACAAAATGCGAATGGATTTGTTTGCGTAACAAACTTGCATCAGAAGTTCCAGTCGCTTTTTACCGGAGCATCAACGGTCTTGCTGCTGTCGAAGGTAAATTCTCTTCCGTCAAGCAAGAGAATAACACGGCGGCCATCTTTACGAAGATCCATTTCACACGATGAAGATTTACTGCGAGCAATATTCATCAGACAGATTGCCTTTTCTAACCCATCGCCGCGCGAATAGTTCCAAACCTCGTCAGGCTGCGCCATGCGGAGTTGGCCTGAATAGATCGACTCGTTGGCAAAGGTATTGAGGTGATAGTAGGCCTCGTCAATCGACTTCGAAGTAAACGCCAGAACCGAGACCGGATTGCGTTCCAACGCGGCTTTCATGAATGGCATCCAGGGCGCTCTCGACATATCTCGAAGCGACATGAAGGCGAGATCGGCAATGATATTTGTCTCTCGCATTTTGTCAAGGTATGCGATTACTTCGTCGGCACTCTTGAATCCGTCGAGTTCTATTGTATCGCATTTTGTAAAGCTGTGGTTTGATGTCGGAAGCTTCGGTTCGATTCTACAGAATGCAAAAAGTTTTGCGACCACTTCATCGACGTTCATGCACTGTGTGCAGAGTTTCGTCTTGAGTGCGTCGATGGTTTCTTGGGTATATGGTGGCAGTGGACGCTTATGAAAGAAGGCCTCAAATTCGTTGATGAGTAGGCGGTTTGGAATTGGATCGGGATAATATTCGTCGCTGTCGATTTCGGCAAGGAGCGCGTCCTGCGAGGCTTCGCCTATGCGACACTTGCTCGAATGCTCATAGCTGAAAACTTTTTCCATCGTGATATAACGATCGCGCCCGCCGAGCTTGTGCCGTATCTGGAAACACTTTTGCAAATGCGATTCCTGCCGCAGGAAACTTGCCAGCACTTCAAAGCTGATGTCGGTAGTTAGGTAGCCGGAAAGTTTTTTAGAGAAGCGATCAAATTCGCTCTTGTCAATCGTGGCTTCGTCGTAGAGAACGTGGATCCATCCGCTGTTGTTTGCGACAACTGTGATTTTCTCATTTTGTAAAGCGCGTCTCGCCTTGTCGGATAGCTCGGTGCCGTTGAACCACATGTTCTTGGTCACGAGCCTGCGGTTGTTGGTTATGATTCCATCTTTAATATCAACGAAGTTCTGCGAGTGAAGCGGAGTCGCATACAGGAAGATGTCTTTGAGCGGAACACCAGCCATGACCCACAGCGCCGCCGCGTAAAGAGTCGCAAGCGAAACGCATTCGCCAGCGCCGTTTGCATAGCCCTCGCGATAGCGGAATGCATCCATCGCCTCGATGGTTTCGGTCTTCCAGTACGGAATTACATCGCCCTCGTATTTGTCGAGGCCGAAGTGTTTTCGTATGTCAATGTCGAAATAATACTTGTCCCCTTCGTAGCCGAAGAGTGCGTTGCTCTGCGAAAGAATATCGAGGTCAATAAAATCTTTGAAGCGCGCTATCTCGACATCTTTGCGGGTCAGTCCCCAAGTATCGAGGTCGAGGTTGAATGCGAAGCGATCCATGATGAACTGCTTCATGCGCTGCAAGCGACGGTTGGGATTCATTTTCTCGAATCCGGCAAACCATGGGTCGTTCAGCCAGCTCCATGTTAGCGGCGACATTATGTTTGCCAGGACAAGCGCATAGAGAATTTCTGGAAAGACGAAGATCTCCATATCGGACAGGGTCACCGCCGAGGAATACTTCTCGATTGACAAACGCGAAGACGGATCGAAGAAATTCGACTTGTTCATAGCTACTTCCTTTTCCCATGTGCAAAGCCCCGACAGTGCGGAAGCTGCTGCGGTTCCTGCGTGAACTTCCAGCCTTCGACCTCAGTGAAGCCAGCGGCATCGACCATGTTCATAAGGCAGTAAAGAGTCGGTGCCCACCAGTTGCAGTC
>CAIOZP010000234.1 GCA_903862805.1 uncultured Fibrobacterota bacterium | reverse complement strand
CAAAAACATCGCCAAGATGAAAGAGCAGATGCACAGCGCAGGCTGGGGCTTCGATTGGGATCGTGAAATTTCGACATCGGAAGAAGACTACTACAAATGGACGCAGTGGATCTTTTTGCAGTTCTGGAAAAAGGGGCTGGTCGAATACAAAAAAGCTCCGGTGAACTGGTGCCCGTCGTGTATGACGGTTCTTGCAAACGAACAGGTTCACGAAGGTCATTGCGAGCGTTGCGATACAGCGGTTGAGCAGAAAGATCTGTGGCAATGGTTCTATAAAATGAGCGCCTACGCCGACAAGCTTCTTGAAGGCCACAAACAGCTCGATCAATGGCCTGAGCGTGTGATAAAAATGCAGCAGGAATGGATCGGTCGTTCCGAAGGTGCGCGTGTCAAGTTTGCTCTTGAAGGAAGTGATGGCAAGTTCATCGAGGTTTTCACAACTCGTCCCGACACTCTCTGGGGTGTTACCTTTATGTCAATCGCTCCGGCGCATGAAATGGTGGAAGAACTCATTTCGGGTCAAAGCGATTCTGCGGAGAAGCTCGCGGAAGTCAAGCGTCTGCGTTCGCAGGGCACAAGCGAACTTGAGGTTGTCACTCGTGAGAAGGAAGGTGTGTTTACCGGTCGCTACTGCATCAATCCAGTAAATGGCGAGCGCGTTCCGATCTGGGTGGCGAACTTTGTTTTAATGAACTACGGAACCGGCGCAGTCATGGCTGTTCCAACGCACGATCAGCGCGATTTCGAGTTTGCGAAAAAATACGGCATGGATCTGAAAGTCGTAATAAATCCACAAGATGAATCGCTTGACTCGTCGGCAATGAAAGCCGCGTTCGTTGACGATGGCGTGCTTGTAAACTCTGCCGATTTTTCGGGGCGCAACAATCGCGAAGCTATGCACGACATAATCGAGTGGCTCGATGCAAAAGGCTTTGGCAAAAAGAGCATTCACTATCGCCTGCGTGACTGGCTGCTTTCGCGTCAGCGTTACTGGGGCGCGCCAATACCAATTGTTCATTGCGAGAAATGCGGAACTGTTCCGGTGGAAGAAAGCGATCTGCCGGTTCGTCTTCCGATGGATGTCGAGTTCAAACCCAAGGGCGAGAGTCCGCTCAAATGCAGCGAATCATTCATGAATGTAAAATGTCCAAAGTGCGGCGCAGCTGCGAAGCGTGATCCCGATACAATGGACACCTTTGTTGATAGCTCGTGGTATTACCTGCGTTACATGTCGCCGAAATGCGCCGACAAAGCGTTTGATCCGAAAGATATAGCCGAGTGGGGTCCGGTCGATGTGTATATCGGCGGTGTCGAGCATGCGACAATGCATCTGATCTACTTCCGTTTCTTTGCGCGTGTCTTGCACGAACTTGGGCTGATCCCATTTGTTGAGCCTGCGACAAAACTATTCTGTCAGGGAATGGTCTGCAAAATCGCCCACTACTGCGAAACGCACAAATGGCTCGGCGAAGATGAAGTTGTCGAAGGCAAATGCAAGCACTGCGGACTTCCGGTTCGCAGCGAAGTCGCCAAGATGAGCAAGACCAAACTCAACGTGGTAAGCCCTGAAACGATAATCGAAAAGTTCGGCGCCGACACGATGCGAATGTACATCCTTTCGGATAATCCGCCCGACCGCGATCAGATCTGGAACGACGACGGCGTTGTTGGTACCAGCCGCGCGCTCAATCGAATCTGGGACTCCTGCATGGACTCGATCGAACGCGTTCGGGCCAATGCGACCGGCACTGCCGACGCCGACCGCGAACTTCGTTTTGCCGCGCACAGCACGCTTGCAAAATGCCGCCAGACATACGAAGAAAGCTGGCAGTTCAATACGGCGATGGCTCGAATCAACGAGCTTATCGCGGCGATCCGCAAACAAATGGCAAATGCCTCTTCGCATGTTGTCAAGGAAGCGGTAGAAATATTGGTGAAGATCGTGGCTCCGGTTGCTCCGCATATTGGCGAGGAACTCTGGGCCGAGCTTGGTCATACCGAGTCGATCTTCCGTTCCGATATGCCGGTGGTTGACCAAACCGCACTTGTCAAAGACGAAGTGACCGTGGTGATTCAGGTCAACGGGAAACTGCGTGGGCAAATCAATGTCGCGGCCTCAACTGGCAAAGACGAATTGCAGAAGCTGGCACTCGAAAGTGATGCCGCCAAGAAATATCTCGAAGGAGCCGCGCCGAAGAAGATCATTGTGGTTCCTGGCAAGCTTGTGAACTTTGTGATCTGACAGGTTCAGTTATTCAGCAAAAGTTTTATAGATTTTTGATGGCAGACAGCCGTAGTTTTTACCGACAAATTTTATAAGGATGATAGATGTCGAAATTTCTTGAGATGATCAAAGCTCGCACGCCGGTTATTTATGATGGCGCCACCGGAACAGAAATCCAGAAACACGAATATTCGATCGACGATATATGGGGCAAGCGCGGCTGCAACGAGCTGCTGAACATTACGCGGCCAGAGATTCTACGCTCGATTCACAAGAGCTACTTTGATGCTGGCGCACATATCGTCGAGTCGAACACCTTCGGTGGAAACCGTGCCAAGCTCGCGGAGTTCGGCGTTGAAGATCATCTCGTGGAAATCAATACCGCCGCAGTCCGCATCGCCCGCGAAGCCGCAGAGGAAGCCGGACTAACGGACGGACTCGTCTCCGGTTCGATGGGACCGACTGGGTTCATTTTGTCAAGCACGAGCAGCAGTCTTGCATCAATCAGCTTCGACGAGTGCGCCGCCATTTTTGAAGAGCAGGCTTTTGCACTCGCGCAGGCCGGAGCCGATGTTCTGCTTCTCGAAACCATGCAGGATCTACTCGAAGTCCGCGCCGGACTTATTGGTTGTCGTCGTGCGCTCAAGCGCCTTGGCAAATTCGTGCCGCTTCAGGTGCAGGTCACGATGGATCAGACCGGACACATGTTGCTTGGTTCAGATGTCTCGGCATTCCTTGGTGCGGTTGTCAACTGCGCTCCCGATGTGATCGGCTTCAACTGCTCAACTGGCCCTGCCGAGATGGACATCTTCGCATCGGCCGTGCTTGACTCATGCGATATTCCGGTCTCGATGGTTCCTAATGCAGGCATGCCGGAGAATGTCGATGGCAAGGCACATTACCACATGATGCCAGAGCCCTTCGCCAAATACACTGCTGCTATGGCTACCGAAAAAGGCGTGGCCGTTGTCGGCGGATGCTGTGGAACTTCTCCGGCTCATATTGCCGCACTTGCAAAAGAACTCGCAGGCAAGACCGTTGCTAAGCGCGAAAGCAAAAGGCTGGTCTGTTTCCTTTCAACAGGAATTTCCGGTCGCGAACTAAACGCCGAGAAGTCGCCGTTTGTTGTGGGCGAAAGACTCAACGCGCAGGGATCGAAAAAGACCAAGGAACTTGTTCTTGCCGAGAACTACGACGAGCTTCACCACGTCGCGCTTGAGCAGATCGACAAAGGCGCAGTGCTGATCGACTGCTGTGTAGCGGTCAACGAACGTGATGACGAAGCCGATGTCATGAAGCGACTGACACGCCACCTCTCGGAACGCATCTCGGTTCCACTTTGCATCGACTCAACCGATCCGGCAGTGTTTGAAGCCGCGCTTCGCATGAGCCCTGGCTCGGTTCTTATCAACTCGATCAACCTCGAACATAACGGCGACAAGGCCCGCCGCATTCTTCCGCTTGCGAAGGAATTCGGATGTCCGGTCATCGCCCTTCCGATTGACAATGAGGGAATGGCCAGAACCGTTGAACGCAAGGTCGAGCTCGTTGGAAAGATCGTCGATCTCGCCTGCGGTGAATTTGGTTTGCCACTGCATTTTCTATATGTCGATCCGCTGGTGTTTACACTTGCAACTGGCGATCCGGAAACCGCCGGTGCGGCACTCGACAGCTTCGAGGCTCTGCGACAGATTAAGGCCAAGTGGCCATCAATTCATACCGCGATGGGCGTGAGCAACGTCAGCTTCGGGCTTTCGCCAGCAGCTCGGAGAGTGTTGAACAATCTGATGATTCATCATGCTGGAATTGCCGGACTTGATGCCGCGATTTTCAATCCACTTCATCTTGATGCCTACGATTCAATTGATCCGAAGGTGCGTGAGCTTGGCGAGAATCTTCTTTTCAATCGCAAGGAAACCGCGCTTGCCGAATACGTTGCCTACTTCGAAGAACTTGCTGCATCAAAGAAGCCTGCGACCGCAGTTATTGCCTCGAAGATTCTTTCGCCCGAAGAGGAGCTGGCCCAGCGTGTGCTCAAGCGTGACCGGCGTGATTTAGCGGCGGTCATTGCAAAACTTCTTGAAACAACGGCACCGCTCGACATACTCAACAAGATCCTTTTGCCCGCGATGGCCGAGGTTGGTGAGCGTATGGCGCGTGGCGAGATGATCCTTCCGTTCGTACTTCAGGCTGCCGAGATCATGAAGGAATCGGTTGCGATTCTTGAACCGCATTTCGACAAGGGCGCACATGCTGCCAAGGGCATCATGCTCATTGCGACGGTCTATGGAGACGTTCACGACATAGGCAAAAATCTTGTCGCCTCGATCATTCGCAATCAGGGTTGGGATGTGATCGACCTCGGCAAACAGGTTCCGCTCGATAAAATTGTCGAGGCTGTTGAGCAGTACAAACCTGCGGCAGTTGGTCTTTCGGCGCTGCTTGTCACAACCTCGCGCGAGATGGCGGCGGCGGTTCACGAATTTGCAAATCGCAACTGGACGATCCCGTTGATCATCGGTGGTGCGGCGGTGAATCCGGCCTATGGCGAGCGCATTGCAAAACTTCCCGACGGGTCGAACTACGCCGGCAATGTCTATTATGCCCGCGACGCTTTCGATGCGATAAAAGTTCTTGAAGGTCGCGCCGAGCCTGCGCACGCGAGGGTTTATCCTTCTGTCAAGCGCGTGATTGTTCCGGCAGAACCGCTTGAGCACAACGACATTCTTGAGCCGCCATTCTGGGGAACCAGCGAGATGCTCGTCTGGGACAGCGCCGAACTTTTGCGCGGACTCAACCGCGAAGAGCTTTACAACGCATGGTGGAAAGCCGGTCGCCTCGAAGGTGCCGCGAGAGATGCCGCTTTCGAAGAGTTCGATGATGTTTACGACAACATCGTCAGCGAGATCATGAACGGTGATCTTCTGGAGGCTCGAGGCTTCTACGGATTCTTTCCGGTTATTACCGACGACACAAAACTGATCGTGCTCGATCCGGCCAATAATGGCAAGGAACTGGCGAGCTTCGATTTCCCGCGCGTCGAACGTGCAGGCGGCCGCAGCTATGCCGACTTCTTCCGGCCCGAAGGCGATCTGCTTGCGATGCAGTTTGTGACAGCGGGCGCAGGCATAGGTCGTCGTTGCACAAAAATCTTCGAAGAAAACGGCGAGTATTCAAAGGGATTTTATCTCAATGCCATTGCCGGTTACATCGCCGAAGAACTCGCCGACAAAGTCAACGCCGAAATTTCAAAAGCACTTCTGCTCGACAAGAATCGTGGCAAACGCATGAGCTTCGGCTTCGGCGGTTTACCCGACACAACGGCACACAAAGAACTCTTCGCCCTGTGCAGCGCCGAAGAACGACTCGGCATCGAGCTTACCGAAGGCGGCGAAATGAATCCGGAGCATTCGACTGCGGCGATTTTTGTTCATCATCCAAAGGTAATTTACCTGAGCTGATTTTGTGCTGTTATTTGATGAAAGAATCGAAGGTTTATAACAATGGTTCTTCGTAGAATTTCGTGAAAACGTCACGATGCAGACTTAATGGACATATCCAGCTTTCCACAAAAGAAAAGTATTCTCACCCGATAACTAATAAAACTGTGGAAGCCTCTTGCAGCTGCTTTGATCATTTGTAT
>CAIOZP010000233.1 GCA_903862805.1 uncultured Fibrobacterota bacterium | reverse complement strand
CGATCTCTTGCCAGCCATCTCCTTCAGACTGTAATTTCCTTTATCAGCATTACCTGTCCTTTCCCACGATCTGATCATCCATTCCTCCAACTGGGTATATCTTTCGAGATGTGCAAAGAACAATTTCAGACAGCCATTATTCGGGAATCGGACTACGCCCTCGGTACATCGCTGAGGAATCCGGCAGCGACGATATTCGCAATCGGTTGATGTTGATTGCCTGTCCTTTCTGCAAACTTGTCGGCACACTGATTCATCATGGATTTCTCCGGGGATACCGGAATTCAGAGTATTCAACTCGCGGGAAAAGATTTCTATGCAACCATCGCAGAGCCAGAAACAAAGGCTGTGGACGCACATTCTCTTGTCTTTGGACATCTGTGATTGCGCATCGATCGATTCACACATTGAGCCTGTGGATGTTTCTGAGTAACATTGCCAACGGTGCAAGGAGCAGGCTTTCCGCGTTCAAAGCGGTATTGCCCACAAATTCCGGCAAGACTATTCACCGGCTATGGAAGCGCTTTGCTATGCAGCAGCCGATTATCCGCACAGATCTATTGCGACTACTGAAGCCACCAGAAACCAAATCAGAAAATCCGATCATCCAGACTATTACCCATCTTGCCGCAGCCTTTCCTTCTGCCGATCCAGTAGCAGATTTTCAGCATCATTTCCAGAGATCGTTTCTGTAGTCCGTCAAGAAAATTTGATTCCCTACATGTAAACCGTTATGGTTCCAGTCTTCCGACATCCCGTCGAAGCTGACATGCTTGACACATGCGATATCAATCAGCAACACAAATTGACAATTGAGAATCGCCGGGTTGTTTTGTATTTCTTCCCATCGTTCAACTGAAAGGAGTTTTCATGAAACATCCGTCTGCATATTTACGGATGCGTGTACTCGGAGCCATCGACTTTGCCCAAGGCACATCTATTCGCGAGCGGATCAAAAAGGTCAGCGAACTCAGCTTTACCGACGAAGATGGCAACATGCATCAGTTCACATGGAGAACCATTTCGACATGGCTCTACCGATTCAAAGTCAATGGGGTCACCGGCATTCAGAATGCCACACGATCCGACAAAGGAGCCACTCGAAAGATAACGCCGGAGGAATTGCTTGAGGCAATCAATCAGGTTCTGCCGCTCTTTCGTGGAGGCCGGTACAACAAATCCGATGTCTATCGCAAATGCATCGAGAAGGGACTTCTGCGAAAAGATCAGATCGCTTGGACAACTTTTTACAGGTTCATCAAAACCTACGATCTTCTCAAGTCCGATACTCCGGAGAGCAAGCTGCGACTCGCTTTCGCCATGCAATATGCAAACCAGCTCTGGCAAGCGGACACCATGTATGGCCCTCTTGTCAAGCATGACGGAAAGTCGGCTGCAACACGTCTGATCGCATTCCTTGACGATGCAAGTCGTGTCTGCTGCCATGGTCAGTTCTTCCTCAACGAGAACACCTCAACAATGGGCTCCGCAATCCGATCAGCCTTCTACAAGCGAGGCGTGCCGGATCAGCTCTACGTTGACAACGGTTCCATCTATGTCAGTCAGGAACTCACGCTCATCTGCGCACGAGTCGGAACAATCCTGCGACATGCTCCGGTCAGAGATGGTGCTGCGAAGGGGAAAATCGAACGTTTCTTCAGAACGGTCAGGGACACTTTCCTGTTACGTCAACTTGATCTGTCATCAATTGATGCGCTCAACCGGCAGTTCACGGCATGGGTCGAAGATGAATACAACGCCGCCGAACACTCTGCTATCGGGATGCGACCTATTGATCGTTTCGGACTTGACCTCAAGCGTGTCCGCTATCTTCCGCCTGATGAAGTCAACGATGAACTTTTCTTCGCGGAAGACTCCAGAAAGGTCAAGAAAGACAATACGTTCTCTTTCAGGAATATCAGATACGAAACCCCGGCTGATCTGCGTGACAAGGAAATCACCATCAGGTTTGATCGCGAAAAGGCAGACAGAATAGTCGTTTACTACAAGAGCACGAGGATCGGAAACGCAAAAATCCTCGACTTGATTGCAAACGGCCAACTGAAACGATTGACAAAACAGGAATCAATTTCAACCGAAGGTGGTACGCTATGATCCGCGCATGGTTCGGCACTTCAACGGATCCCTTTTCCCTTGAACGCATCTCGCTCCTTCCACAGCAGCAGGAAGTTTACGACATCCTTAAAATCCACTCCCAACAAGGCGGACTATGTCTTGTCATCGGAGAACCCGGCACGGGCAAGTCGGTCATCAAAGATGCCATCCGTCAGAACACCGACAAGCGAACCGTGGTCGTCGCCATCAACCGCACCATGCACACTTACTCCAACACGCTCAAGATTCTCTGCAACACCCTTTCCATCGATCCTGAAGGTCTGCACGTCAAATGTGAAAGGCGTCTTATTGAGCAGGCTTTCAATCTCAACCGTGAAGGGAAATCCCTCGTGACGATCATCGATGAAGCACATCTGCTCGATATTGATGTCTTCAGAAAACTCCGGCTCGTTTTCGAGGAGTTTCCCAAAAACCACAATCTCATTCTCTTCGGGCAAACGCAGATCATTTCAAACATGTCCCTCAAAGTCAACGACGACATAAAATCCAGGATCACCTTCTCAACCACCATGATGAAACTTAACCCCGACGACATGGAAGCGTTCATCCTCAAGCAGCTTGACATAGCGGGACTCGGCCACAACATCTTCACCGACGAGGCTGTCGCCCTGATCGTAAGATCTGCCGATGGCTTCCTCAGAAGGTGCCGGAATCTCTGCCTTTCCGCAATGCTCGAAGCGGTTCGTGCACGTTCCAAAACCATCGGCATCGAACTCGTCAACAAGGTTCTTGTTCAACCTCACTGGAGAACCGAATACGACATGGAGACGCTATGATGCAGCAGAAATTCTACGACCCGATACAAGACATTCCACTTGACTCGATGCGAGCATGGAAACTCAACAAGGAACTCGTAAAACTCTCGAAATGGCTATGGCTGGAATTTGAGGATGATTTCAGTCTCCTCGACGCCAAGGAAGGTCTGGGCCAAATCGACGACGACCCGATTGACAATCTGCCGTTCTGATCGGAATGGGAATATTGGAGGAGAAGAAGGCTGTGACATCTAATGTCGTGGCCTTCTTTTTTCATCATACCTGTATGATGAAAAATCAAGAAAATTTGTATGACGCCAATGGCTCTCTAATAGACAGGTTTAGTGTGGGACGGGCTGTCAAAATCGTCGAAATCTTATGACGGATAATTTGGGAAAGAGTATGATGGGAGAAAAGTACATCACATCTTTCTCCATACCATCTATTTCAACGAGCTTGTCTTTGCCGGATGCACCATGAATAATTGTGATCGCAGACTTGGGAATATGAAAGGTTTCGGAGAGCAGTTTTATTACATGGGTGTTGGCTTTCCCGTCAACTGGCTGCGACGAAACGCGAACATCAAGCGAGCCGTCGTCACGCAGGGAAACGGTATTCTGTCTGGAGCCGGGCTTGACACGAAGAGAAATCCGGCACGAGGCCATCAGACCACCGGCTGAGGAGGAACCTCGTCCATTGTTTCGTCGATAGGAGATTCATTCATCGGCTTGGCCTGCTGCTGGAGCGGGCGACCGAGCTGCGAAAGTACCCGCCCTGCGTTCATCTGTTCTCTTGCGGCAGCCGCAGACACAACGGACATCGCATCCTTCATACCTGAATCCTTGAGCGTACCTCCAAGAACCTCGACAAGTGCAAGCTGATCTTTCAGCATCGAACGAAGGCGGACAAGAAAACCATCCTTTTGTGTACGAAGCGAAATTATTTCAGATTCAAGCTGAGCGACATTCTGACGACTTTTTTCCTCAAGTTTTTCGGCACGGAGCTGTGCCTCGCGTATGATAAGCTCCGCTTCCTTCTGCGCATTGAGTCGGGCTTCGTCGGTGGCGCGCTGAGCGGTAATCAGAGTGTCGTTGAGCACTTTTTCTATCTTGCGGTAATGATCGAGCTGTTCATCCTGAACACGAACCTGAGCGGACAGATCATCGTTCTGCCGAACGATCTGTTCGTACTCCGACGCCACCTGCTCAAGGAACGAATCGACCTGATCCTGATCGATGCCAAACATCTTCTTCATGAACGGCTGCTTGCGTATATCAAGCGGAGTAAGTCGCATCGGACGGTATTTCCTTCAGTAAAAATTCTTGAGACCGGTTACGGGGTAAATATAATGCATGAGAGGAACAGGTTTGGCAAATTCAAGTCGAGAGAGTGCTGGACGCGGATCATTCATCGCAAATTGATCCGTCTTTGGTGACATCTTCAAGCTGACCTACAACGTCGTACAAATAAGCGTATGTATGAGTCTCGCCGTTCACGACTTCTGTCTTGGCAGTAAGTCCGCCCAAGCATATGTTTACCGGCGGTCAGTCCGGTAAACTGGATTTGGACGGCTTTACTTCAATGTTTCGTTTTGCCGTCTG
>CAIOZP010000232.1 GCA_903862805.1 uncultured Fibrobacterota bacterium | reverse complement strand
GTGCTGATGCTTGCCGGAATAAAAGAGGTGCTGATAATTACAACTCCTCACGATTCGCCACTGTTTCGATCGCTTCTTGGCGACGGCTCGCAGTGGGGCATGCGCATCGAATATGCAGTGCAGCCTTCACCAGATGGGCTTGCTCAGGCAATCACTATTGGTACGTCGTTCATCGGCAACGATTCGGTGACACTTATTCTTGGCGACAATATTTTCTGGGGACACGGCTTTGTCGAACAGCTCGAACGCGCCGTTGCAAACAAAAATGGCGCAACCGTTTTCGGCAACTGGGTCAGCGACCCAGAGCGGTACGGCGTTGTCGCATTTGACAAGGAAGGCCGCGCGGTTTCACTCGAAGAAAAACCAAAGGAGCCGAAGTCGAACTATGCGGTCACCGGTCTTTATGTTTACGACAACAAGGTCGTCGAGTATGTGAAAGACGTAAAGCCTTCACCGCGCGGCGAGCTTGAAATTACCGATCTCAACAAAGAGTATCTAAAGCGCGGTGAACTCAGCGTAGAACTCCTCGGCCGTGGAATCGCCTGGCTCGACACAGGAACTCATGAGTCGATGCTTCAGGCATCTACCTTCGTTCAGGTGATTCAGGAGCGTCAGGGAATGCTCGTCGCATCTCCTGAGGAAATCGCCTACAGCAAAGGCTTCATCGATGCGGAAAAGCTACGAAAGCTTGCCGAGCCGATGAAGAAAAATGCTTATGGGAAGTACCTGCTTGGGCTGCTTGACAGGAAGTAAAAATCTTTTCCGGAAAAGGGACGCTTCGATTTTCTGTTTGCCTTTAAAACAGAATTTCATTGACCGTGCCGCAGGCCATCGTCTATTTAACCAGCCTGCAGGGTAAAATGAAAGGGCAGTGATGCCACCGGAAAATCCGAACCGTCGCAAGAAGCGACCACCGATCAAGTGCTACATTAACATCACCTCCGCTTCAGGGATGAGGCAGGTGAAGTTGAGTCGTATTGCTTCGGGCTTAATGATTTCGGTTATACTCATTGCGCTGTACGGTTTTCTACGAGTTGGGTATTATGTAGCGACGTTTGTATATGCAAAGTCGGGGCTTTACAAAGCGCGAATTGTCAATCTCGAACTTCAGCATCGCGTGTGGGATATAGGTCGTCAGTCTGTCGATATATCCACGAAGATTGCCGGATTCACAGCCTACGAAGACTATGCCCGCCTCAAGTTCGGCATGGATGATGAGTCTCAGTCGGATGGTGACACTGCAATCGATGCGACACAGGTGGCTCGTGAAAACGCAGAGAACTCCCTGACTGATCCGGCCCTCAATACCGCAGGAGCAGAAGAACATAATCTCGAAAAACTGAGCAGCCTCATGGACGTTCTGTCGGGGACATTTGTAGAGGTTTGCGATTCGGCGGCAAGTCTGCGCGACAGATTCCACCAGATGCCAAGCATCATTCCGACTTACGGCAGCATCACATCGCCGTTTGGCTGGCGCATGCATCCGATATACGGCGAAGAAAAATTCCATACAGGCATTGATGTCGCGAACACGATCGGTTCACCTGTTCATGCCACCGCCGACGGCGAGGTCGTCTTTGCCGGCTGGGATGGCGACTACGGCAATCGCATCGAGCTCAGGCACAAGGCTGCCGGGTACAGCACGTTCTATGCGCATCTGCTAAAAGTAAAAGTATCCTACGGCGACGAAGTGAAACGTGGACAGGTCATCGGATATGTCGGCAGTACCGGCAACAGCACCGGCCCGCACTGCCACTACGAAGTACGCCGCCAGGGCAGCCCGATAAATCCGGCTCAATTCATTCTTCCGACAGATGTCGTTGTAGATTGATAATTTTTTCGCCGTCATGTATCCTCTCGGACTGATTCGGATTTAGTTTTATCCAGATGTGACTTTGCGGGGATTTATTTGATATTCAGGACAGACGGCATGCGTGCATTTTGTAAATCACAACCGGACTCCGGCTTTCGCATTGCGTCAATCGTTCTTATCGCACTTTCTCTTTTGTCAATTCACTCATTTGCAGACGACATCTATTATACCGCCGAGATGGATCGCATTGTTTCGGGATGCAAGACCATTGCATTGGGCGGATGTGGCGCTGCCATTCCCGATGCACCGTTTGCGGCACTTGCCAATCCGGCGCTGCCCGGACTCGACAACCACTGGCGACTCGATCTCGAGGGTTCCAAGCTCTACGGCTTGTCGAATTTCGGCGCAGCAGAGGCAACTGTTCCTCTTACAAAAGATGCCGCCGCCTCGCTGAGTTATCGCGCGTTTTTCTCCGGCCCGATGAACACATACGATTCGCTTTCGCAGCCATACGATCAGATGCGCGAACAGTACCCCGTTGATGGATACAAATCCACCGGAACGATACGCGACAACTTCCATGCGGTAACGGTTTCTGCCGCAAGGAACTTTCGTGTTCATGTGCCTCGTCCTTCGGGTTTTGCGTTGCCGCTACCGGTCGATCTTTCCGGCGGACTTGGTGGGCGCTTGCTTATTCAGGACTTCAATCCCAATGGCCGCGAGCGTCTCGGTATGATGGTCAATCTCGATGCCGGTCTTGCGATTCGCATTGGATTTGATTGGGATATTACTGTGGAGCGTGCGAGGCGTGAACTTACAATTGCGGCCATGTATCAGGATTTCCTGCCGACATCCATGACCTGGCTTTATTCACAGTACAAAGAAAAATCGAGCATGAATCAGGCTTACGCGATTTCATACATTGATGACTCGCAGTTTCTTCACGGCCGCTACACCGTTACGATCGGTGTGACCAAGCAGGAGCGCGACGTGTTCGGGCATACCGGAGTCGAGGCACAGTTCTTCGACATCGTTTCCTTCCGAGGTGGTTACGGCGACCAGCACTGGACGGTTGGTGCCGGTCTCAAGTACAAACACATCCATACCGATTATGCGATCACCTTCGACGAACTTGCTTATACGCTGATCCGATTCGGACTTGGCGGTGATATATGAGGCACTTCGTATATTCCCGATGCAGGTGCGAAGGTTTTTGCTTTACATACGCGAATCATTACGGAAATAGAAATGTCTGAATACAGAACGATCTTCAATGTGTGCCCCGAGAAATATCTCGCCACCGCCGATGGGCAAGGCATTCCCGACCTCGCGATCTGCGGA
Source organism: uncultured Fibrobacterota bacterium (assembly GCA_903862805.1). GTDB lineage: Bacteria > Fibrobacterota > Chitinivibrionia > Chitinivibrionales > CAIOZP01 > CAIOZP01. The sequence goes on along the minus strand of CAIOZP010000232.1, from coordinate 1,346 downwards.
ACCGCCTACATGACCGACGACGAAACCGTCTATGCTATGAATGGCTTTCTTGACAGAACGATAGTGAACCTTTCCGAAAATCCGAACTGCGTTTTCTTGGCTCGGCGTCGTGAAAACAGTGAAAGCGGTGTCCGCAAGAAAGCGTCTTCCGGCAAGCCGCCGGCATACAGGTATCACTGCACATTCCTCGGCTTCACCGAAAACGAGTCGATGGAAAACGCGATCCGGAGCCGCACGGCAATCGGAGCCGGTCACCACATTGCTGATGCACTTCAGCAGTTGATGATCTTTCGTGTTGACAACGTGCGAGAGGTTTTCTTCGGTAAACCGGACGATGTGCAAAACATCGCAGCAGCAAAATAGAAATCTAACAACAGTACAAATAATTGGAGGAACCAATGGCATCTGAAGTTGAATCACTGACCATCGATTATGAGGAAGACGGTGTCGAGCGCGTCAAGGAACTTGACAAACGCGTGTTGACAAAAGGGGCATGGGCGACGCTCATTTTCCGTTACCAGCAACTCGAAAAAGACAAGAACGGCGTCGAGTCGTTCAGCGATGATCGCTACAGCATACGCCGCTACAAGAAGCAGAATGGCGAGTATCGCCAGCAGTCGAAATTCAATATCTCAAGTCCCGATCAAGCGAAGAAGATCGTCGAGATATTGACAGAATGGACATCGGGGCCGACGAAGTGAATCCGCAGGTGGTTATAGACATCGGCAAGGATGCGCTGTTCATGGTGCTCCTTATCTCGGGGCCGCTGTTGATCATCGACCTCGCGGTCGGTTTGATCATCAGCGTGTTTCAGGCCGTGACGCAGATCCACGAAATGACATTGAGCTTTGTGCCGAAGATCCTCGCGGTCTTCGGCCTGCTCGTGTTTCTATTGCCGTGGATGATCATCCAGCTCTGTGACTACACTATCCGTCTCTTCAACATGATCCCGACCATAATCCACTGATGAACCTCGCCGACTTTACAAGCGAGAGAATCCAGCTTTACCTGCTGATCTTTGTCCGCATCACGGCAATAATGTCGCTGCTGCCGATATTCGGATCGGCTGGTGTGACGCCGCAGTTGCGTGCGGGGTTCTCGTTCATTCTTATGGTGATCATTGCGCCATTCGTTCACTTTCCGGCGCATGCAGTTCTGCCCTCAACATTGCCGCAATTTTTCTTCGCCGTTGCCCGCGAGGTTTTTGTGGGAATCACTATCGGTTTCTGTACAACATTTCTTTTTGCGGCAGTGCAGTTCGCCGGTCAGTTAGTTGATTCACAGACAGGCTTTTCTATGATCGATCTTGTCGATCCGCTCACCGATGAAGGATCTGTTACTGTTAC
>CAIOZP010000231.1 GCA_903862805.1 uncultured Fibrobacterota bacterium | reverse complement strand
CTGGGCAAGGTAGTGGTTCAGTCGAACAATGCGATCGACCTGCACCAAAGGTTTGCGTACAGCGGTTTCCTCTTCGGAATCCTCCTCGCAATAGCCATTGTCATCCTGTGCGGGATCGAGTACGAATTCGTCTTCGAATTCATCGGGTGCCATGTCAGTCCTCCGGAAAATGTTGTTGCCGCATCATCGCGGCGTTGAGGCTCTGCGTTTACAGAACCGGTTTAGTTGCCCCGTCTCGGGACCGTTGCCGATAATCTGCGTCCGCAGAATCACCGACGAAACCGTCGGGCGAGTACCCGACCTCCATAAAATAATTGTGTGCAGGATAAATGGGAAGAGCCGAGAGAAAAGTCGCCTCTACTCGATAACAATCTCAAGTGTCAGACCTGAAATCTTCTCGTAGATTTTTTTCTTTCTGAAGACAGGCCACCAGTCGTAAAGGAATATCTGCACCGGTTTCCACATTGCGACCCAGCCGGTAATGCTCAGCCCTTCGAGCAGAACATTGCCGCCCGGGCTGCCCGAAAGAAAACCGAGCACGAAACGAAGGCTGATACATGAACCCAGAAACACGAGTCCGAGCAGCATAGCCATACGACCCTCAAGAAGAATCGCGCGAAGTTCGCGTCCGGCCATCGCCGCGCGGAATCCGAAGAAATGATCAAGCGCCTGCGGCAGCACGTTCACCGCTTCGCGATGTTCGTTTTGCGGGAGGACAAAGCGTAGCTTCAGTTTTTCGGAAAGCTGGAACATTCGCACCGAGTCAACGATATAGCGCTCGGCATCGTCGTCGATGTCGCGGCTGTGAAACGGCGAAGGGTCAAGCGTGTTGAAGAACCGGCCGAGACTGTCGATCCGGATTTCTATAATCCCGACACCACGTTCCATCGGAAAATTCAGTCCGTTGCTTTTTGCCGTTTTCATTCGCCCTGCCGCTTTCACATTTTTTCAGTCGGGTGCCTTTGCTGAAAATATTTTAGTGCGTTGAGTATGGCTGAAACTTCGACCCAAGATAAACGGGATAATCCCCTATGATGATGCAAAGAAGATCGAAGAAGCTCGGAGAAATCCTGCTGGCACAAGGTCTGATCAATCACGATCAGCTCATGTACGCACTTCAAGAAAGCAAACGCCTCGGCGTAACCATCGGCTCCATTCTTGTCAAGCTCGGATATATCAAGGACGAAGACCTCACGGCGGTGCTCGGCCAGCAGATTCAGCTCAATCAGCGCAAACGAATTGGTGAAGTTCTGGTCGATCAAGGATTTATCCAGCCGAAGCAGATCGACGAAGGCCTTGAGATGCAGAAGCGATCCGGCAAACAGCTCGGCAAATGCCTTGTTGAACTCGGCTACATCTCCGAAGAAAAACTGATCGATGTTCTCTCGGCGCAGCTCGATATTCAGCATGTAGTTCTCGACAACTTCCAGCTTTCGCCTCGACTTGCCGATGTAATTCCCGAGGAAATGGTTCGCCGTTATAAAATCATTCCGCTATACGAGAACAATGGTGTGATCACCGTTGCAATGGCCGACCCATCGAACCTGCGCACCATCGATCACCTGAAATTCAAGACAGGACGCGAGATCGAACCGGTCATTGCCTCCGAAAAAAGTATTGTCGCCGCGATTGAGCGCATTTTCTCCAACAAGCTCGCCAACATGGCGGAAATGCTCGGCGGGACACCCGACTCGAAAACCGATATGGACGTTGTTTCCGATGATGATGAAGGCGAGCAGCTTACCGATGAAGAAGGGCAGCAGGTCGTCAAGATCGTCAACCTGATCGTTTCGCAGGCCATTGCCGACGGAGCATCAGATATTCATATAGAGCCGATGGAACGCTATTACCGGCTGCGTTATCGCATCGACGGCGATCTTGTCGAAAAAAATCCGATTCCACTGACCATGCGTGCGCAGATCGTGTCGCGCCTGAAGATCATGGCCAACATGGACATCGCTGAAAAACGTCGCCCGCAGGATGGACAATTCCAGATCCGCTATCAGGGACGCGAGGTTGACTTGCGCGTGAACACCTTCCCTGCAAAAACCCGTACAAGAGGAACAAACGAAAAGATTGTCATGCGTATTATCGACAATCAGGGTTCGCAGATGAATCTCGACCAGCTCGGATTCCTTCCTGCGATGCGTACAAATCTCGACAAACTCCTGTCTCTTCCCGATGGTATTCTGCTTGTCACCGGCCCGACCGGCAGCGGTAAATCGACAACGCTTTATGCCGGACTCGCGTCGATAAACATGCTTTATCAGGGCAAGAAAAACATCACGACAATGGAAGATCCGGTCGAATCGGTTATGGATGGAATCACGCAGGGGCAGATCAACAACAAGGCCGATTTTACATTCGCGGCCGGTATGCGCGCCATTCTGCGTCAGGATCCCGACATAATAATGGTTGGTGAAATGCGAGACCTCGAAACAGCACGCATGGCGATTCAGGCAGCTTTGACGGGGCACATGGTTTTTTCGACTTTGCATACAAACGATTCGGCTTCGGCCTATACGCGTCTTTTCGATATGGGAATCGAATCATACCTCGTCGCCTGCACCGTCCGCGGAATTCTCGCGCAGAGGCTGGTGCGCCGCATCTGTTCGCGTTGCCGTGCCGAATATCAGGAGGATCCGGTCATTCTCCAGAAGTACGGAATCCCTCTCGACACAAAGCTGTTCAAAGGACAGGGTTGTCAGCAATGTCACAACTCCGGATACAAAGGCCGAACCGGTGTTTACGAGTTGCTCGTCTCTGATCAGCAACTCGAACGCCTCGTAGTTGAAAAAGCCTCGACCGACGAGATCAAGAAATACCTCCTCCAGCGCGGCGACTTCCTCACGCTTCGCCAGGATGGTTTGCAAAAGGTGATGATGGGTGTAACCACACTTGAACAGGTGCTTGGATCAACGCTCGACGATTAACAGGCTACTAAAAAGTCTCTCCGGAGTCTTTGCGGCTGCAAACTTCGTGATCGTGTGTCAGGTCATTCGTTTTCGCTCTCAAATCCTTTAGAAGCTACTTCTTTAGTAACCTGTAAAGCCCACCCTCCTTCAAAAAAAGTTGCAAGATTTCATTTACCTTCAAGCTCAAACAGTTTGTGGTCGGCGATTCTGCATTCTGGAAACAGGGGCAATGAAATGGAAAAGAAATCTTTCGTGACAAAGGCCGGCGCTCCGGCCGCATCCCGCAGAAGCGGATTTTTTCGTCGCTTCACACATCTGAGAGGCAAGTCGGCCGCGTCCGTCGGAAAACGGATGATTACTGGCGCTGTATTCTTTGCCGTTCTTTCGGCAGGATTATTCTTGTCTCTCGCATTCCGTCAATCACGTGATCTTCTTGCCGGAAATTCAGGGCTGTCGTTTCAAACCTATTCCGATGCTGCCGACACATCTGCCGGAACATCTTCTGTTCATGTAGAATCTGTCGGAAATGCTCTTCGCTGCAATCTTCAGCTCGGCGGAACCATTGCCGATCCTTATGCCGGAATCTCCATCGTCCCCAAAGACACAGTGCTGGGATTTATCGACCTGTCCGGCTTTGACCACATTAATGTCGCCTGTGCAGTTTCCGGAACACACAGCCTGTCGGTAGATTTCGCAACCTTCATTGACGGCATCACTGACCGTCGCAATACAAACACCGCCCGCAGTCACGAAACGGGCTTCGACAATCTTGACGGCAACTGCCACATTTCGGTTCCGATCAAAACCGCAACGACACCGACATGGTGGTACGAGCAGAACGGACTGCTTAAAGCCCAGCTTCCGGCGGACAATCCGGCACGCACGCTTTCGCTCAACATTGGCGCCGGCACATTGACAAAATGCGACTCGCCGGTTTCTATCGCCATCAGCAGAATAAGTCTCGAATACAACAATCTTCCGCTGATTCTTTCTGGCACTGCCGCCGCACTTGTTGCGGTGCTTCTTGCATTGCTGGCTTTCCGCAGAAAGCCGATGCTTCTTCCACAGGCGCGCCATGTCAATCTCGGCAATCGCTGTGACGAAGATCTCGGCAAACTCGTTGCATGGATCGGCGATCACTACGACGATGCCGAAGCAACAGTAGCCGATGCCGCGAAGGCAATTGGCGTTTGCGTTTCTCAGATCTCAAATCTGATCGAACGCGGCTACCGCATGAGTTTCAAGCAGTATGTAACACGTGTCCGCCTCGCCGAAGGAACACGTCTTTTGCGCGAAACCGACCGGAATGTCACCGAGATCGCGATTGCCGTGGGTTATCAATATCCAACCAGCTTCAACCGGACCTTCCGCGAAGCCTTCTCATGCAGCCCGACAGAATACAGAAAACTTATTTTAGAAAAGAAGCGGGAAAAGGTCGCTGCTTGAAGATCGGAAAACCTTATTTCTGAAAGCGCTTGGTTTGTTCTGTCTGCGCAATTTTCGTGACGGGTCTCATCTCATTTTTCCGCACCTTTCTCCGGCACTTGCTTTCCTGCCTTATTCTTCTGTCGCAAAGATCTGAAAAAATCTATATTTGCCATCTACAAATTTAAGGACCCGCCCAATGGCCGATTTTTCGATTGATGATGTGAAATCCCTGAAGACCCGAATCGACAACCTCAGGGGGTATCTTTGACATCGACGACAAACTTGCAGAGATAGCAAAACTCGAAGAACAATCCGCTGCATCCGATTTCTGGAACGATAATATTTCTGCGCAAAAGGTGCTCAAGCGTGTAAAGGAATTGAAGCGTGTTGTCGAGCCTTGGAACCGCGCATCCTACGATGTCGAGTCAACCATCGAACTCTACAACATGGCCCGCGACGAGAAGGACGAAGCGACCATCGCTGAGTTGGCGCTTGGCGTTCCGGCTCTGCGCAAGGAAGTTGACACATTGGAATTTGTGCGCAAGCTCTCCGGCGAAGACGACGGCTCGCCTGCGATTCTTACGATTCACTCCGGTGCCGGTGGAACCGAAAGCCAGGACTGGGCCGACATGCTTTTCCGCATGTACTGCCGCTGGCTCGAACGCAAAGGTCATGCACACACCGTGCTCGACTATCAGGAAGGCGAAGAAGCCGGACTCAAAAGCGCGACGATCCAGGTCGATGCCGAGTACGCCTACGGTCATCTCAAAGCCGAGATCGGTGTTCATCGCCTCGTGCGAATTTCTCCTTACGATTCCAATGCGCGTCGTCATACTTCTTTTGCATCGGTCTATTCATATCCGGTGTTTGAAGAAGACACGACATTCGATATTCCTGAAGATGAAATCCGCGTTGACACATATCGCGCAAGTGGTGCCGGTGGTCAGCATGTCAACAAGACCGACTCGGCCGTTCG
>CAIOZP010000230.1 GCA_903862805.1 uncultured Fibrobacterota bacterium | reverse complement strand
TGCCAAGATTCTTTCCGATGCCAATAAAATGGAAAGCGACAGTCACGGTAAATGAGTAGTACCGATGAGTCAGTAATTCTAAGCGTTTCCGATTTGTCGATAAGATTTGATAAGACGGTTGCAGTTGACGGCTTGTCTTTATCTGTTTCTCGTGGTGAAGTCTTCGGATTCCTTGGGCCTAACGGTGCGGGCAAAAGCTCGACAATGCGTGCAATATGCGGCCTTGTCGAACCGACAAGTGGCAGAATTTCTGTCGGAGGATTCGATGTCGCAGATACCAGCGAAAATTATCGACGACTTATCGGCTACCTACCGGAAACTACTCCGCTATATTCCGATATGAACGTTTCGGATTATCTCTATTTTGCTGGCCGAATGAAAATGCTTAGAGGGAAAAACCTGAATCTCGCAATCAGTCGGGTAATTGAGCGGTGCGGCCTCGGGTCGGTGGAAAACAAGCAGATCTCTGTTTTATCAAAGGGGTTTGTCCAGCGGGTTGGATTGGCTCAGGCTCTTCTTTCAGAGCCGCAACTGCTCATTCTCGACGAACCGTCTAATGGACTTGACCCAAATCAGATCGTGGAAATGCGTAAACTCATCCGCGAAATTGGCAGTGAGCGGGCGGTTGTTTTCTGCTCACATATTCTACCCGAAGTATCGGCGGTCTGTGATCGGATAATGATTATCAATCACGGAAAAGCCGTCGCTTCTGGAACGTCGGCACAGTTGTCTGCGGCCTCAATGGGAAGCACACTTATTATCACGGTGCTGTCGGACAAAGAAACCGCTTGCCACGTATTCAAGTCTATCGGAACAATTTCGGTCATATCTGACAGCGGCAAAGAAGTCACCATGAAGATAGAAACCACGGTTAGTAACGCAGGAGGAGCAGTGTTTAATCTTGCTGTTGAAAACGATTTGGTGCTTTCGCAAATCAGGCACGAACAGTCGAGCCTCGAAGATGTTTTCACATCTGTAACGGTGACTGATTCATAATGAGCGGACTATTTTCATCCATTGAAATTTGCAAACGTGATATGGTTGCCGCGCTTCGTAGTCCATCGGCCTATATTTTTGTCACTGTTTTTAATGTCGCCGCAGGTTTTTTGTACTTCCAGACTTTTTTTATCTCCGACCTTGCTGATATGCGCCCATGGTTTGATACACTTCCCTGGCTTCTTACTTTCCTTATCCCCGCTTTGTCAATGCGAAGTATTGCCGAAGAACGGCGCATGAAAACTCTTGAACTGCTTATGTCGTGGCCTGTTTCTTCTTTGTCAATCGTGGTAGGTAAATACCTTTCAATATTGGTGCTTTGTTTTTTTGCAATTACAATGTCGTTCACTATTCCCTTGACGCTTGTGTTGCTTGGACGACCTGATTTGGGAGCAATCTTGGGTGGATATATAGGAGCTTTTCTGTTGGTTGCCTTTTTTGCATCTATAGGAATCTTTGCGTCGGCTCTTGCAGAAAATCAGATCGCGGCTCTCCTGATTGCATCATCTCTCTGCTTTACATTTGCGATATGCGGTTCGCCGTTTGTTACGGCCTTTCTTCCACATAAAGTATCTGGTGTATTTTCTTTTCTTGGAATAACCCCTCACCTTGAGGGGCTTTCACGCGGTGTGATTGATATCCGTGACATCATTTATTTCGTCTCGGCAGGTGCGGCATTCCTTTTCGCCGCAGAATTTCGGCTTTCAGTCTGGGGACGCTCGTGAAGAGCTCGCATAAAGGCTTAGTTGCGGCAATATCTGTTGCAATTGTTGTTATATTGGCGAATGTTGTAGCAGCATTTTTTCCGTGCCGAATAGACATGAGCGACGATTTGCAATTCAGCGTCTCGCCGGCTACTGTCAACATGCTACGCACACTGAAAAATCCTGTGACTGTGCAAATCTGTTTCTCTGAAAATTTACCGCCTGGTGCGGCTCATATCGAAAGGGATCTTCGCGACATGCTCCGCGAATTTGCCGAACAATCCAACGGCCGCCTTCGCATAGTGTCAATCAATCCATCGGAAGATGATTCATCATGCTCACTTACGGAATCGCTTGGCGTAGCCCCACTTCAGCTTCAGAGCTGTGAACATGACAAGGCTCAGATTGTCCGGGCATATATGGGGCTGGTGATGTTCTGCGAAAATCGGCATGAGGCCATCAGTGTACTAAGCAATCCTGCCGATCTTGAATATCGTCTCGCTCAAACGATCTCGCGAGTGGAGCACAAATCACGGCCACTTGTCGGAATCATGTCGGGAGGAAAACCATTTCGCTTGACAGATGGTAACAGTAGCGACACGGCAACTGCGCAGTATCTGTTTCTGAAGGATGTCCTTTCAAATACATGTGAAGTAAAGCCTATTGATGCCTCGGAGCTTCCCGATACATCAATTCACACACTTCTCATTCCGTCAACTCCTGCCGATGGATTGACTGACTCGGCGTTATTGGCCGTAGATCAGTTCCTGATGCGTGGTGGAAATATTATAGTGCTCGCCGATGCGTTAAAAATCGACATCGCACATGGTGTACGTGCAGTTCCGCAACATCCACGAATTCTCGATCTGCTTGACAAATGGGGGATCGATGTGACTCCGGTAAGATCG
>CAIOZP010000229.1 GCA_903862805.1 uncultured Fibrobacterota bacterium | reverse complement strand
TACCGAGCGGTCTACTATCGACAATACGCGTTTCCAACGGGGTTTTTGTTCCTCTTGTCCACGCATCGTCCTGCCGTAGAAGTCGAACCTTGCGGCATCGAATGCACTGCTCAGGTAAGGTGCCATATCGCTCACTACATGGAACTTCAAGTATTTTTTCCAAGTAGCCAACGATTCCGATTTCAAGGCTACAGCCATTGCTTTATAGAACGCTGGCTGGTTGATGATGACGGTATCTTGACCCTTTACGTTGAGGTCTGCGAGCAACTTCTGCCAGTTGAGGCGCGGAGTCAACTTGGCCAAATCGGCCATGCTCATTTTATTGTATTGCGCATAAGGGTCTCGCATTTCGACGCGTGTCATAGATGCCTCTGCGAGTTTTTCCTCCAATGCATAAATGGCTTTTGCATCGCGCTCGGCAGTTAGGCTGTCGTCGCCAATAAGGCGCAACATCTTGGGAATGTACTTCTTGTACGCGTCCCTGATTTTCGTCGTCCGGGGATCCTTGTCGAAATAGTATTCGCGGGCGGGCATACCCAAGCCACCTTGGCCAAATTGACAAATCTCTTTCGTGACGTTCTTATCGTCGGGAGAGATTCCGAACCCGAATACGAAGTCGAATCCGTTAGTGTGTTCGCTAACGATCTCTTGCGTAAGCGATGTGGTATCCTGAATGTTGTCGATTCTGGTGAGGATGTCGTGGAGTGGGGTGAGGCCCATGCGCTCGATGGCGGCACTATCCATACCTGTGCGGTAGAAATCGCCCACTTTTTGGATTGGGGTTCCGGATACCGCGCCCTTGATACCTGCTGCGGAATCCAATAGGGTATGAAGCCGATTGAAATTGTTTTCAATCAACAGGTTGAAACTGCCCCACCGTGTTTCCGACTTTGGAATAGGGTTGTTTTTCAGCCAGTTGCCGCCTGCATATTCGAAAAAGTTGTTGCCTGGAGACACAGTGGTGTCCATATTGGCACGGTCCAACAGGTTGCGGAATCCTCCGCTACCTTCGCCGTCACGCCCATTCTTACATGATGCCAGTGCTATTACGGCACTACTCGCGACTATCGCAAGTTTTAACTTCATAATTTTTGATTTTAAATTGTATAAATTATTAAACTAATTCCTATTTTTTTGCCGCTTTGCCGCCGTTACAGCGATGCAGACGCGGGGAGGCAATAAACCGGCATGTTTTCTTTGTTGGCCAGTATTTTGTCCTGCGTCATGCCATAAGTCTCATCGGTAAAATTATCGATTTCGTCTATACAGATTCCCAATGCATCGGCACCATGTGCAACAGCACGATCTACGATGTTGCTGTCCATCAGTTTTTCGCAAATGGTCTTTGTCCTTTCGGCGAGGCCCTTCAAATTGTCGGGCAATTGGTTCGTATCGGTCAATTCTCCGGAAAGGGTATTCAAGATGAAATTGCCGGTAAAGTAGCCCGCAAAGACCAATAGGTCGTCGGAGAAATTCTGAAGACGTTCCAAGTCCTTGAATACCATATAGATATTGTGGAATGGCTTGTAAACGTTGTCTTGAACAATCAAAAATGGGTGATAGGTTTTAGCCACCACTTTGTAGGCCCGGCTACCGAATACCGATTGCATGCCGATGATGCCATGGGTACCCATGACGATCATGGAGGAATCGAATTTGGAAGCTACTTCGTTGAAGGCCTCGTAAATGGTGCCATGTGAAATCACCGGACGGATGATATCGCCATAGGAGTTACGAAGT
>CAIOZP010000228.1 GCA_903862805.1 uncultured Fibrobacterota bacterium | reverse complement strand
TCAACGATGCCCTGGATGAGGTTCCCCAATAATAGTTACCTGTGCTTCCGGCTTTGCAGGCGTATTCCCATTCGGCTTCGGTAGGAAGTCGGTAGCCGTTCTTAGTTAGATCACAAGTCCAATTCGATACATTTGTGGTGTCGTAACAAACATCTTTCCCCTCAAGCTGTGAAAGCTTATTACAAAACCTGACGGCATCGTACCAGCTCACGCTTTCTACCGGAAGGTTGTCTGCACCTGATGCATTTTTGAAATATGACGGATTGGTTCCGGTCAGATTTCGGTACTGCGCCTGAGTAATTTCCGTCTCACCCATTTTAAAAGACGACAGCGTGACCTGATGAACTGTGTCGCCGCTTAAATTAATCTGACCGACCGTCTGACTGCCGGAATCTGCTCCCATCAAAAACGTTCCGCCGGAAATGGAAATCATGTTGATGGAAAGAGAGTCCGAAGGCTTGCCCGAACATCCGCAGGAAAAAAAGGCCGTGGTGCAAAGAACTAATCCAACAACGATCTGGTTCCTCATTTTTGTTCCTTTGAAAAGTATCTGACACAAGACGAAACGTAAAAGATGATGATCAAATATAATCATGCCATCATCAAACAGTATTTGAATGGTTACAAATACATGCAGCAAGCAAAATTGTTGCGTCAATAAAAATTTGCTGATTTATCACTTGACTACTTTAGCAATTATCATTAGAATCGCTCCCGCTTGATTCAGGATTCGCCAGCCACTAATGGAGACCCTTCGATGAACAACGCCCATGCGGAACAGATCTCCGGACTGTTCAATGCGATCCTTGCGAGAATCCCTCTTGCAGATGCCAAAGATCTCTCCATACTCGCAGACATCATGCAGAATCTTCAATGGCTCGCTGCAGAACCCGAACTCCCCGAAGCACTTGCCGTACAGGCAAACCGCACCGCCGAACTTGTCGAGCAGATAATTTTCGGCGCTGTAAAATTTGATGCAGGAATGCCGAAGATCGTTCAGAGTGTCACCAAGATGTTCAATGCTTTTGAGGCGATAGCCACCAACACCGAAGAACCGGAAACAGCTCCTGCCCAAAATAGCGGAAATAAATTCCCCTCCGACATGATCGCTATTGCCTCGCGGTTTGCATCTTCACAGCAGGAACACCTTGAGCGCTTCGAAGAGCTGGCGATGCAGTTTGAAAAGAATCCGGCCGACGCCCGTGACGAACTCAAGCGTATTCTTCACACATGGAAGGGTGAATTCGGCGTCCTTGATCTGCCGAAATTCTCTTCGCTGATTCACGGACTCGAAGAAGCACTTGGAACACACGGATTTCCCACCGAGTCGCTGTTCCGTTTCAAAGATCTTCTGACCGAAAAGATCTCGAAAATCGGCAAAGGAGAACTGCCTCAACTCAGTTCCGATGAAGAGTCCGGTATTCTTCTGCCTTCGATCTGCGAAGATGAAACAGTGCCGGTTTCAGAACCGGAACCACCGACGGAAGAACCTGTCGCAGAGATTCCCGAAAGTAAAGTGATTGCTGCCGATGAAATGGTTGACGACAGCGAAGCTCTCGATGGTGAGAAAACGCTCATAGCCGATTTCGTTGCAGAATCGTTTGAACACATCGGACGCGCGGAGCCGCTTCTTATCTCGCTTGAATCCGATCCGACCGACATGGAAGTGCTCAATACAATCTTCCGTGCCTGCCATACGGTAAAAGGTGTCGCCGGTTTCATCGGTTTCAAGAACATCGGGCATCTGGCGCATTCGATAGAAAATCTGATGGACTCGGCACGCAAAAGCGAGCGAGTTCTGAATGCTGCCGACATCGATCTTCTTCTTGCAGGATTCGACGGACTGAAAGCCTGTCTTGAGGCGATCAAGAGTGGACTCATTGGAAAACCATACCTGCTGCCATCAGATCTCGGACAGCTCAATGCAAGATTCGCCGCGACTCTTTCGAGCATCGAGAAGAAAGATCCGCCTGCAAAGGTTGGAGAAATCCTTGTTGCAAGAGGAGTGGTTAACGAAAAAAATGTCGCCGCAGCAATTGAAAAACAGGGTGCTGGTGATCCACGTCTTCTTGGTGAAATTCTGGTGCAGGACAATCGCGTTCCTCCGCTTGAAGTCGCTGCCGCAGTCGAATCGCAGAAAAGCAACAGACCGACGCACGAAATGGAAGAAACGATCCGCGTACCTGTGGAACGGCTCGATCATCTCATCGACGCCATCGGCGAGGCGGTGATTGCGCAATCGATGGTCTGGGCCGATGAAGCTATTCGCGACATTAGCAACCTTGGGCTCGAAAAGAAAATCGCACGCGCGTCGCTCATAATGCGCCAGATTCAGGAACTGTCGATGAGCCTTCGCATGGTGTCAATCAAGGGAACATTCCAGAAAATGGCGCGGCTCGTGCGCGACCTGTCGAAGAAGGTCGGCAAGAACGTCGAGTTCATCACCGAAGGCGAAGACACCGAACTCGACAAATCGGTAGTGGAAAATATCGGCGACCCGCTCATTCACATGATCCGCAACTCAATTGACCACGGAATCGAAGATGCCAGCGAACGTCTCGCGTCCGGCAAACCTGAAGCGGCAAAGGTTGTGCTCCGCGCCTATCACCGTTCCGGAAGTGTCTTTATAGAAATCGAAGATGACGGAAAAGGACTCGACCGCGAACGCATCCTCCAGAAAGCCATTGCGCAGGGACTTTGCAAAGAAAACGCAGTCCCTTCCGATGAGGCGATTTATCAGTACATTTTCATGCCAGGATTCTCGACCGCCGCCAAGGTCACCGATGTTTCGGGTCGCGGCGTTGGTATGGATGTGGTCAAGCGAAATATCGAAGCACTCAACGGAACCGTTGACATACGCACCGAAAAAGGTCGCGGAACAACATTCACTATTCGCCTACCGCTCACGCTTGCGATCATCGACGGCATGATCGTTGAACACCAGAGCGAAGAATATGTGATTCCCACTTTGTCAATTGTAGAAACCCTCGCCGCAAAAGACCTCTCGATCGAATCGGTACTCGGCAAAGGCCGCGTTGCAAAGGTCAGAGACGAACTCGTAAGAATTGTCGATCTGGGAATCATCTTCGGGGCCGCAACAATCGCCGACGAGCAAGACGGCATCGTGATGATCGTCGAAGACATGATCGGCCGCAAAGCAGGTCTTCATATCGACAGGATCGTAGGCCAGCAGCAGGTCGTGGTGAAAAGCCTCGGCAATGCCCTCGGCGATATTCCCGGAGTTTCGGGTGGTGCGATCATGAGCGACGGAACGATCAGTTTGATATTGGATGTGAACGCGATTATAAAACTCTTGGACGAATGACCTCATCCCCCGGCCCCTTCTCCTTCAGAGAAGGGGAGGAAGAAGTCAGAGGAGAGGTCGGAATGTGACGGAGTTGAAAACTCTTGGACGAAGGAAAAATGAAATGACAAGAATGCGACCCGATAAAAAGTAAACGGTGATTGAAAGTACGACAGCGACCAACTCAGGAGGACACATGTCGGAAAAGGACAAACAGGTCGGCGATACCGCGCTCGCAGAGCGGCTCGCAGGAAAGTACCTGACATTCAGACTCGGAGCCGAGGAATACGGGCTTGAGATACTGAAGGTTCAGGAGATCATCCAGATGCAGGCGGTGACGAAAGTCCCACGAACGCCTGCCTATGTGCGGGGTGTGATCAACCTTCGCGGAAAAGTCATTCCGGTGGTTGATCTGCGTGCGAAGTTCGATCTCGACAAGATCGAAGACTCCGAGCGCACATGCATCATCGTTGTTCAGGTCTCCCATAAAGATGGTGTGATCACAATGGGTGTCATAATCGACGAGGTCCGCGAAGTTCTCGACATTATTGCCGACAATAT
>CAIOZP010000227.1 GCA_903862805.1 uncultured Fibrobacterota bacterium | reverse complement strand
GCGTGAAGATTGAATAGGACGTGCAATTTTAACCGGTGCCGAGACAGGCAGATATATCCTGAACTCTGTTCCCAGCCCAAAGGAAGTCTCTGCCTCGACAGCCCCACCGTGAGCGCTGATAATCGAGTGAAGGCCGATAAGACCAAGCCTGCTGCAGGAGTCATCAAAAAGAGACTCTGGACTGAGTATTTTTTCCAGATCGTCGGGGTTCATGCCGGTTCCTGTATCTGAAATTCTTATGCATACAAATTCGGCATTAATCGCGAGTCCTCCGAATGAACCGATTGACTCCCTGTCAATCACAAAATTCTCGGTGGTCAGACCAAACACCCCGCCATCGGCCATGGCGTCTTTGGAATTTACGGCCATATTCATGATGATACTTGTCAAAACGGCATAGTCCCCTTTGATCCAGCATTCTTTTGCGTTGATTGATTTTACTATTTTGATTCTGCCACCAAGACTGTGTTCGAGGAATTCCGCCAATTCCGAAATCATTGCATTTACATCTATGCGGATCATTTCTGAAGATTTCAGTCGCGACAAAGATGATAGCTTCGAGGTTATTTTCATGGCTTTGAAGGCCGAGTTGCCTATGCGATCAAGATTTTTGGTGAGCGCCGGATTGCTGTCGCCGAGTTTCATTTTGGAAAGTTCGGCGAATCCGGAAATGACCGAAAGCATATTGTTGAAGTCGTGAGCTATTCCACCGGCAAGGCGACCGACCACTTCCATTTTTTGAGATTGAACCAGACGTTCCCGCATCCGTTCTTTTTCCAGATCGGCGAGATAGCGTTCAGTGATGTCAGAAAATACCAGCGAAATTCTGCTGCTTCCGATACAAAACGAAGTAAGCTCGATATGGCGGTCAATTGATTTAAGAAAAAGCTCCCGCTTAAAAAACCTGCCAGAATCATGGCACAAACCAGACACCGTCTCCGCAAGTTCCGGCAAAACCTCTTCGACATTTCTGCCTTTCAGGTTGCCATTGGAGATGTCACACAGGTCTTCAAATGCAGCATTGACCTTTTCGAACGAAAATTTCCCGTCCATTGAAACGCTGAAGATTGCCACCGCATCCGGCATGTTTTCAAATAGCGCTCGGTATCGTTTGTCCTTTTCATCAGCGGAGGATTTCATTTCGTCAAGCATTTCATTTACGCATACGGCGATTTTTGCGAAAGGATCTTTCCCTTTTATCTTGATTCGATTGCTTCCCGGCGATGACTTAAGTACCTTGATTTCTCTGGTTAGCCAGTCAATTCGTGAAACAATCAGAAACCCATGCATGATAACGACCGCAATCAAGGTCGCTACTATCAGCCACCAAAACGGCTGTAGGTGTCCCGCAGAAATCGCTACTGTGCCGATCGCAATAGTCGAAATTGTGCCCCAAAAAATATGCAAATTGATTTTCATGGGGGCATGCTAACATAGCCGGTACATCTGAACAAGAAAAAAGGCGGATCATTTCTGATCCGCCCGATAAAAAAATCCAGAAAGAAATTTACTGACCGATCTTGTTAAGATCCTTGATTCTGCGGATCGTGAGAAGCGCATCAGCACCGGAAACTGAGCCTTCCGGATTGAAAACGCCGTTGATCGCAGCATCCATCACGTTGCGATCGACTGCGGTGCAGATCGCATTGTAGGCAGGATGCGAAGGATTGACATCGGGGAAACGGCTGGTCGTGCCGATGTATTTGGTCGCAAGCGCCTGATCGCCGGTTATCGCCATGATGATGTCTTCGACCATCATCGCAAACGCCCCGCGATTGACCGGATCATCGGGATGGAAGGTGTGATCCGGATACGGTTCAAGTCCGCGAATGTCGAGCTGAACGATGTCGCCTACGAAGTTTTTGGCCCAGTGACCATCCATGTCAGTGACTGGCGCAACGACGGCAACCGTCTTCTGAACCTGCATCTGGCGAGGATCGTTGGGTGCTTCAAAGCCGGTATTCGCGGCAACAGGACGACGCTTCTTTACGAGCTTGTCAACACTGAGTTCCGACATGAAAAGCGCAGCTACGTCGGCACGACCGATCTTGTCGATAAGCGCAATGCGCTTGCCGACTTCAGTACCTGGTGCAGCACGCTCGATTTTTTGAACGAGTTCCCACTCTTCGTTGGCCATCACGGTATAACCCTTGTCGAGATCGAGGACCTTCTTGAAATCGTCGGCGGCTTTGCCGAATTCGTAGGCTTTTTTGTAGCACACGCCTCTGCGATAGTAGGCTTCACTACAGTTCGGATCGACCTTGAGTGCCTTGTTATAGTCTCTCTCGACATCGTCGAGCCAGTCTTTCGCAGGCTTCTTGCCCTCGAACTTCATGGTCTTTACCATGCCGCGAGCGATGAATGTTTCAGGAATCTTGTCGTTGAGGCTGACGCCTTTGTCGGCAAGCTTCATGGCATCGTCGTATCCGTTTTCTTCGGCCTTCACGTCGGTGGCATGCTTGGCTTTTTCGGCGGTCACAAGCGCGAGACCTGAAACTGCCGGAGCGTATTTCGGATCGAGCGACTGTGCCAGTTTGAATTCCTCTTCAGCCTTGGCATACTGCGCATCATCCCAGTATTTCATGCCCTGTTTGTAATGAACTTCCGGCGTATCCATCTCACCACCGGCTTTGCGAGCCTTGGAGCAACCTATTGTGCTAATAGCAAGGACCGAGGCCGCAAGAACAAGTGAACCAATTATAATCATGGTCTTCATATAATTACCCCTTTTTGTATGCGAAGAATCAGTCAACAACAAATATTACACGACACTCTGACAGGAACTTTAGATTCTTCGCAGCACTGCGGATATCTTCAGCGTCCTTGTTTGATACAACGATATCGGTGAGATTGTCGCCGGATGCCTTGATCTCCTTGACCGAACCCGGCTTGTCGCCGACACGCTCAAGTTTGGCCGCATCGTTCACGTCTTTTGAATAACCAACGATACCGTACTTGATTGCCCAATCTTTGCTCACATAGGCGCTGCCGTAAATTTCGTTTCCGGATTCATCTATTACCTTTGGAGAAAGAGCCGGCTTAACCTTTAGCCCGCGGCAGTCGATGATAAGACCGCTGAAAACGACTTCCTTGGGAGCCGCTGGTCCAACAAGCTGTGTCTTGGACGGAGTCGCAGAAACGGTTTGGGCAAGGAGCATATCTTCAATGCCGCCGATTCCGTCGAGCGGAATGCTCATCGTGATTTCGACAGAGCCGTCGCTCATGTAGTGCTCACGTCCCTGCTGCTGAAAGCCCTTCACGAAACCGTCGATGCGGGTGCTGACTACATCGTTGGTCGTCATGAAATTCTGGACAGTCGTGCTTGAGTTTAGGTAGATCCCTCTGATCGTCTCGATGGCATTACGCAAGGCAATCATCTGTGCCGCACGAATCGCTCCTGGACGACGAGCCGCTTCCGGCAGATCGGGATTCGGAGCACCGATGCCTTTTGCCTCGATCGTTCTTGCCTGCCAGTTGACAGCTCCTGAACCTTCTGCCGAACTGACTACCGGCTGAATTTGCGCCGTGACTCCGAGTGCCGCTGCCATCAGCGTCACCATTGACTTTGAAACTGCATTCATATCGCCTCCAAGGCAGTGTAGTAAAGTTGTCGTACAGACATTTTTCTCACTTCACACAAATCAAAATACTTTTGTGCTTTGAGTAGCGCTGTGACCGCCGTCACAGCGTATGAATATTTTTCAACCGCGAAACAAGGTTGTCTCCAAGCGCGGTTTTGGCTGTTATGTGTCTTTCAATTTCACGAACAAGATCGTTATCTTCAAAGGACCCACGTACTTCGATAAAATCAGCCTCTGCCATTTCGGCATCGCCGTCGTGACCGAATCCTGTGCGTGCCGAAAGACTGAATTCCTTTCGCGCGTCGTCAAGCAGCATGCGATCGAGACCGACTACCGCCTTCTTCCATTGATTGACAATATCGACAACATCGGCGGCGGTGATCAGCTCAAGTGATTTCCCGAGCCATTTTTCAATCTCAACCAAAGCCCAGGACCATTCGTATGTGTAGTAATGCGAATGTATGAACTCGAATCTTTCCTGAATCTTTTCCAGCGTGTTCATGCTGCCGCTACCGATTTCGTCGAGCAGCATTTTGATGCAGGATTCCGGTGCGATAAGACCGGCAAGATCAATCCATCCGCCACGTCCTGTTGCAG
>CAIOZP010000226.1 GCA_903862805.1 uncultured Fibrobacterota bacterium | reverse complement strand
TCAATGTTTTCTGCGATGTCATTCAAATGATCCAGCGAAGATCTGGTCATACAAGTTCCAGTTCTGCAAATATTCGCTTACTTATTTCAGGTTTGAGCGTATCTTTTAAAGCGAGATCAACACTGCGATTCAATGAAGCTTCAAGGTGGTCTTCGATACGGCATATGTCAAAAAAATCAATCGGCTTATCGAAGCTGACAAGAATATCAATATCACTCTCATTGGTTTCTTCGCCACGGACGACTGATCCAAAAAGACCGAGATCGTGAACGCCCCATTGCTTAACCAATTCTGGTTTCAATCGAGTCAGAGTTTCTTTTACAAAGGACTTCATGGTTTTCATATATTCTCTTTTGTCAATTATTGATAAAGGAAAATAAAACCCCGCTCACTCAACCAGCGCAGCGATCTCCGCAAGTTTTTCGACGCCTTCAACAAACTCAGATTTTTCTTCGCGTGGCTGGCGCAGGAAGGAATATATAGGCTCGTGGATTTTTATAGAATCATCGATGCGTTTGGAGCTTCCTGTAGCATAGGCACCGATCTGAATTAGATCTTCACTTTCTTTATAGGCAGCCATGAGGTTTTTAATTTTTCCGGTTAGTTTTTGATGATCGGGAGAAATTACATCTGGCATGCAGCGAGAGATCGATGACAAAACATCGATCGCAGGGAAGTGGTTCATGTCGGCAAATTTTCGTGAAAGAACTATGTGGCCATCGAGAATTGATCGTGCCGCATCGGCGAGCGGCTCGTCCATGTCATCGCCTTCGACGAGCACGGTGTAGAGGCCGGTAATACTTCCCTTGGCCGAGTTGCCAGCACGTTCCAGAAATATCGGAAGCATCGCGAATACCGATGGCGTGTAGCCCTTGGTCGCAGGCGGTTCTCCTATTGTCAATCCAACTTCACGCTGAGCCATTGCAAGGCGGGTGATTGAGTCGCACATGAACAAGACATTGTTGCCAAGATCACGGAAATATTCGGCGATGGATGCGGCGAGCTGTGCGCCCTTGATGCGAATGAGTGCCGGTTGATCGGAGGTCGCGACGATCACCACCGATCGTTTGAGACCTTCTTCGCCCAGATCACGCTCGATGAACTCCCGCACCTCGCGGCCACGTTCGCCAATGAGCGCAATCACGTTCACGTCGCTCTCGCAGTTGCGGGCCATCATGCCCATGAGCACGCTCTTGCCCACGCCTGAGCCCGCGAAGATTCCGACGCGCTGACCTTTCCCTATTGTCAACATGGAATCGATTGCGCGGACACCGGTTTCAAGAGGTTCGGAAATTCGTTTGCGTGTGAGTGGGTTTGGAATTCGTGAGAAGATTGGGCGGCGACCGTCGGAAGTGATCGTGCCTTTTTCGTCCATCGGTTTACCGAGTCCATCGAGCACTCGCCCTAAAAGACCGCGGCCGGTTTCGACCATTAGCGGCTTGCGCGTTCCGACCACCATGTTGCCCGGATGAATTCCTTCGATCGGGCCAAGTGGCATCAGCAATGTATGATCGCGCCTGAAGCCAACCACCTCGGCTCGCCCTATTTCGACACCGTTGTTTTCGATTATGCAAACATCGCCGACAGATGCAGCGGGGCCGTTGCTTTCGATCAGAAGTCCGATGACTTCCGTAACACGGCCGTGAACCTTGATCGGCTCAAGTGACGCGACTGCCTCTGTAATGAAATCGAGAGTGCCGCCGCTCATGAGCAGGCTCCGGCATCATTCACTTGTGCCGCCGACATCGGCAATCTCCGGCAGGATTTTTGCGAGGTCATCGTGCTGGGCATCGGGTTCAAATGTTGTGGATGCGAGCGCATCGTTCCAGAGATTCGAAACAAGTTCTCCGACTGCGGCGATCTGTGTTTCCATGCGCGCATCGACCAGGCCGCCGGTGGATTCGATCATGCAGCCACCGCGTGAAATCCGGTCGTCGGATTGGACTCGCACGTTGTCAAGGCGATCGGAAACTCCGGCCCACAAACCGGTCTTGCCATCGATCGCTGCGAGGTCTGCGGAGTTCAGTCTGATAACAAGATTTTTGCGTTCGGCAATGTATGAAATCGCAGACCTTATGACCCTCAGCGCAATCTCGGAATTTGTTGCCGATGTTTCAGCGACAATGATCCGCTTGACCGCAGCCAGCGCGACATCGAGTGCATCGGAATAGACTTCGTTGTAAAGAGAATTGCGGCGTGCTTCGATCCCGTTTATGTAAGCCGCGATTCGCCCGACAATATCTGAAAACTTTGCGTTGAACTCATCTTCGGCTTTCGCATGACCTTCACGGCGACCTTCTTCGCGGCCTTGAGCCAGTGCCTTTGAATGAGTGCTTTCGATGTCGGCGGCATTCTGCTTTCGCATTTTGTCAATCTCGGATTTTTGCCTGAGCAATTCGCGCTCAAGTTCGAGAATGCGTTTTTCATCTTCGGAAAAAACACGTCCGGCAGTTGATGTTGTGTGCTTGGAAAAATCCTCGGCAGCCATGGACTGCATCGGAAAATCTTCGGCAGTGTCACGCTTTTGTTTGATGATGCGTCGCAGTCCGACTGTCGCAGGATCTTTTGACTCCAGCAGTTTGTCGATCAGTCCGGAAAGATCTTCGTGGCGCTTTTCCATTCAGAATTCTCCGCTTGTCATCAAACGATAACGTCTTCTTCGCCGCCGCGTCCCGAGATGATGATCTCGCCATCTTCCTCGAGTCTGCGAATGACATCGACGATTCTCTGCTGAACTTCTTCGACAGATCGG
>CAIOZP010000225.1 GCA_903862805.1 uncultured Fibrobacterota bacterium | reverse complement strand
GGTTCCAACGGCACCGGCAAGAATCTCGGATGTTGGAGGACAACCGGGCAGATAGTAATCGACATCTATTACCTCGTCGAGTCTGCTGACCGTCTCGTAAAATTCGGGAACGCCCATCGGTCTGCCGTTGAACATCGCGTCCTTCGATGGAACGGTTCCTTCCGGATTCACCACCGTCGGCGAATCGAAATAGGAGCGCTCGAAGATTCCCTTTTTACTGACCAAATTTGCAAGCGCCGGAATGCCGCCCATTGTTGCGCAGGAACCAAACGCGATTACAAGGCCTGACTTTTTGCGAAGAAGTTTTGCAACGTGTTCCTGCTCGCTTGTACGGATCGCACCGTTGATGAATGCCACCGCAATTTCTCCGTCGGCCATCGCTTCAACATCGCTGTATTTGAAATCCATCGCGCAGGGCCAGAAGACAATATCGACAGCCGCAACAACGTCGAGAACCTTCTCTTCGAGATCGACAATTGTCTCTTCGCAGCCGCCGCACGAAGCGCACCAATAGAATGCCACCTTGGGTTTGGCGCTCATGCTGTCACCTCGCTTTCAACAAAGCCATTTATGTGAAGCGGCCCGAGAGCAGCAACTCGTGCTGTCATGGCCGTCGTCACTTCCTGAAATTTCTTTCCCTCACCAGCGGCAACCCAATCAAGCATGAATCGTTCCTTTTCGATGCCGAACTGACCGAGCATTTTCTCGAACAGAACGAACCGACGCTGAGCCTTCATATTGCCTGTGCGATAGTGGCAATCGCCGGGATGACAACCAAGCACCATCACGCCGTCGGCACCTTCGCGGAATGCCTGCATCACAAACTGCGGATCGACACGACCACTGCACATGACACGCACGAGCTTCACGTTTGAAGGATAAGCGAGTTTCTGACCACCAGCTTTATCGGCACCGGCATACGAGCACCAGTTACAAACGAAAGCGACTATTACCGGTTCAAAATTATCCATGGATAACCCCCGCAATTTCGGCCTCGATCTGACTGTTGGTGAAATGAACGGCCGTCGCAGCACCGCCCGGACAGGTGGCCGCGCATGTTCCGCAGCCACGGCAGATTGCCTCGTTGATGCTGCTGACGTTCTTCTCCGCATCGAAGGTGATTGCCGAATACGGGCAGACTGAAATGCAGAGCTTGCAACCCGCACAAATCTCGGCGTCGATACGTGATGGCATCAGTTCCAGTTCGATCTTCCGACCGGCAACAAGCTTCGCTGAAATGTCTCCGATTGCCGCATGTGCACGGGCCGTTGCAGTGCCTACATCGCATGGCCCGGCGCATGAACCAACCGCATAAATACCGTCGATGGTTGTTCCGGTAGAATGAAGAAACTGATGATCCGGTTTGAAGAATCCTGAACTTCCAAGCAGCGCCTGTGTTTTCTCTGCAATGATTTCGGCGCTCAAAGAATTCGTGCTGCCGGTTGACAAAACGACCATATCGACCAAAACATCTGCAAAGCCATCGCCGCTGACGCTGATCTGCGATCCGGAGTTTTTGATAACTACCGACGAAGGGTTTTCTGTGCGAAGGAACTTCGTTCCTGCTTCGTGCTGTTCGTGATAAAAATGTTCGGTTTCGTGAGAAGGGAAAACCAGACGATCGTGGATATTCACCACTTTTATTTCCGGCAGTTTCTTCCTTGCAAGATCACCGGCTTTGCAGGCATTGACGCAGCAGATTCCGGAGCAATAGTCGAGTCCGCCCTCACACAGCGAACCGGCGCAATGAATCACCGCTATCGACGAAGGAGAACCTCCATCGTGCCTTTTTATCTCGCCGCCATACGGGCCGTTCGAGCTTGCAATACGCTCGAATTCAGGCATGGTGTAAACATCGGAAATTGTTCCGTAGCCAAGATTTGGGAGTGCCGAAAGATCTGGTGTGCCTGTGCCAATGGCAAGGATCACCGCTCCGGCATCAACAATGACTTCGGAATCTTTTTGCTCGAAATCAATCGCACTGAAGGGACAAACCGAAACACATGCATCGCATGATCCGTCGGTAAAATGTTTGCAGCTATCGCGGTCGATCACTGCCGCAGCTGGCACCGATCCGGGGAAAGCTGTATAGATCGATTTGCGATCACCAAGCCCTAAATGAAAACTGCTCTTTGCACTTCCTATGCAAACCTCGAAACAGGCTTCACAACCTATGCACGCATCCGTTACATAACGGGCTTTCTTTGTCGCCTTAACCGTAAAGTTTCCAAAGAAGCCAAGCACGGCTATGACCTCTGCATTAGTGATCACGGTAATATTTTTATTCTCGCGAACGGCCGACAATCGAGGAGCAAGCAAACACGGAGCACACTCCATCGCCGGTGCAACTTCTTCGGTGCGGATCACCGCTCCACCAAGCGAAATATCGCGTTCGATAATAGTTACCTTGCGACCAGCCGCCGCCGCTGAAAGTGCTGCTTCGATTCCTGCGATTCCGCCTCCGATCACAACAACATCTGTTCTGACCTCGGAGGATTTCTGTTCAAGCGGATCGTGAAGGACACTTCTTCCAAGTGCCGCCGCAATAAGTGACTTTGTTTTTTCTGTTGCACGCTTTTTATCCGGAGTAACCCACGCCGCCTGTTCACGGATATTTGCCATCTGCAATCGCGCAAGATTCAGTCCACCTTTTGTAATCGCCTCACGAAAGGTTTTTTCATGCATCTTTGGTGAGCATGCGACCACCACAACCGAGTCTGGGCTGCGTTCACGAGTGGTCTTCTCAACAAAAGCCTTACCTGCCGGAGAACAAAGCAGATCGAAGGTCTCGACAAAATCAACGCCTTCTTTCTCTTTTGTCCACTTGGCGACATCTTCGAGATCAACAAAATTGGCGATATTGGTTCCGCATCGGCAGAGAAAAACCCCGATCCGTCCGGAACCATTGCTCTGACTCATGAAGACTCCTTTTCAAGATGGAGAGCCGCTCTGTCAACAGTCTGTTCGTTTATGCAAAGAAATTTTCCGACACGCACGACAGCGGCAGGAATGGCTTCAAAAACAGCTCTTGTCGGTGCGTCAGAGAAGGTTTGGAAATCTCTTCCTTCGATACCGAGAATGGTTATGTGATCCGGCATTTTCATTCCGCATTTCTTTCCGGCTGCAATAACGGTTGCAAGATTCAATCCGTGAGAATCAATTAACCGTGGTTGCGCAGTGAATGAAATATCGTCGAGCGTCATGTCAACAAGAGTGCCGGGTTCACATGATCCGCTGGCTATACTGTCGATGATCATGGCTTCGTCGAAACCGTCCAAGTCGTACATCAGATCAAATCCGCCGGAGGTGTTTTCTGCAAATGAAGTTCCGGGATCGGATTGATCAGCGAAACGCTCACGCGCCTGTGTCGCAACCATCAAACCGACCATGTCATCGCAAAGAAGCGGGTTGCCCATTCCGATGACACAGCGTTTAATCATACTTCACTCCGAAGAAGTTGTTTATGTCGCGGGCATGTTACAACCATCGGGAAAGGCGGTCAAGCCAAAAAAAACTCTTTTCGATTCACTATTGGGCAGCTCTATTGATATATGTCCATTTTAATCTGATAGAACCTGATGCTGTTGATAAAAGGAAGAATAGCAATCGCAATCCGAATTTTTGCTGCGCAGTTTCCGAGGATAAATTTTCCGTTTGGATACTTGTTAGTACTCAAATAACAAAACTATTTTCTGTTTGATCTCTTGCAAGTCTGCGGGGAACGAAAAATCTCTGTTGCATATGGCTTTTATTTCAGAATCTCTTTTATGGCTTAGGTGATCAAAAATCATATAGGAAGAAATCCTGGGCAAATGTTTTCGGAACGTGTCAATAACTTTGAGACAAAGGTTCCAACTAAATTAAGGAAGTAGCCATCTCCTCAGACTTCTCCGGAACAGGTTTGTTGATCCAAACGGCATTTGGCGGG
>CAIOZP010000224.1 GCA_903862805.1 uncultured Fibrobacterota bacterium | reverse complement strand
GACCGAGCTGGAGCAGATCGGCGGAGAACTGATCCGTGGCTGTACCGTGTGCAATGTCTGTACGACCCAGAAGAACGGGCGTTGCAGCAACAGCGGTGATTCTGTCAACAGGCTTATAAACAAGATGGCCGCCGCCGATGGAATCATTCTGGGTTCGCCGGTGTATTTTTCAGATGTTACGCCGGAAATGAAGGCGCTGATCGACCGCAGCGGCCGTGTTGCCCGTGCCGCCGGTTTCCTTTTCAAAAACAAGGTCGGCGCCGGAGTCCTCGCGGTCAGGCGTGGAGGCGAGATTCATGCGCTCGACACGATTCACCACTTCATGCATATATCGCAGATGATCGTTCCAGGTGCGACTTACTGGAATTTCGGAATCGGCCGCGACATCGGTGATGTCGAAAAAGACGAGGAAGGCATCGCCAACATGAAAAGCATCGCAGAAAACATGGCATGGCTTCTAAAGAAAATCGCAAATTGACAAAAGGAGAATTACTGATGAACGAGACAATACGGACCATTCTTTCGAGACGGAGTACCCGCAAATTCGGCGAGGCGCAGATCAGCGATGCCGAGCTTGATATGCTGATTGAAGTCGCGCGTTTCGCGCCGAGTGCACACAACGGACAGCAGCGGCATTTCATCGCCGTTCAGAACAAGGATTTGCTTGGACGGATCAACGATCTCTGCCGCAAAATCTACCTCGCCTCAGACAATCAGTTCATGCGACAGCGCGCCGAATCCGAAGATTTCTGCGTGTTCCACAACGCGCCGACGGTCATAGTGGTTTGCGGAGATCAAACCTCGATTGCGCCGGAATGCAACTGCGCATTGTCGCTGGGAAATGTTCTTCTTGCAGCCGAATCGCTTGGTCTTGGCGGTTGCTGGATTCACGGAATCGCCGCGCTTCAGACTTCCGACGAAGGCCGCGCATTGCTTTCCGAGATAGGTGTTCCGAAGGGCTATAGTGTTTACGGATCGGCGGCGATCGGCAATCTTCCAGAACGTCCGATGGCAGCACCGCGTCGTGAAGGTTGCGTCACGATTCTTCGCTGATTCCGACATTTATATTTCACCGTGCCGTTCCCGATAAACCTGTGAACGGCATTGGTCCCTTGCACGGCATCCCTTTCTTTGGAGGAACGATGAGAATTCTCGCTTTGTCAACGGCAATCGCAGCCGCTATGACGATGAATGCTACTGCCGCATCGGTGGCGGTCTTTCCGGCAAACACGGTCAATCTGCTTTCGGCACAGGGCGACGCAATCTCTGCGCTGATGCTACAGACATATCCGCAGGTGGCTGGCGAAACGCCGATCATGTTCAACATGGCAAAAGCCGCCATCGACAGCGCTAAAGGCAACTACGTCACCGCCGCCCATGTCCTTGGTGTGGATGAATACGTCATCATCAATGCCGTCGGATTTGATGCGCGAATTCAGGTAGAGGCAATTCGTTTCAATGCTGACGGAAAGCAGATTTTTGCAACACGAATGAAAGCTCCGGGAATGGACGCAATGCCGGATGTGATCGACACGCTGGCGAGTGCGCTATTCGCGAAGAAACCGGCTGTCGCGGAATCGAAGGTCACGGCAACAGTGGTAGAAGAAGAAGCTCCGCCGCAGCCAAAGCGATCGAACACGATTCTTAAAGGTGTTCAGTTCAGCATGATTTATCCTTTGGTTGTCAAATACAAATGCGATCCAATGGTGACAATCGGCTACAGCATGAAGTTTGATAACAAAAAATATTTCGCTGGCATTTTTGCCGGAGCACTTCTTTCGACAAGACTTGATGACACCATCAACTATGGTTATTCCGGCATAACCATTGACCTTGGCGCAGGTTGGTATCCGGCACCCAATGCCAACATCGGCCCGTACCTCAGCTTTGGAATTTCTCCGCGTGTTTATCTGAATGACCTTTTCACAAGCAGCAACAACGGTGGAATAAGTATTGGAATACTTCCTCACGTTGACATCGGATTCATTGCGCCACGGTTCATGAGAACCAAGTTCATTGCCGCATTGACCATCGGCGTAAATGCTTTGCCGGTTCATTTTTCTGAGATTTCAAAG
>CAIOZP010000223.1 GCA_903862805.1 uncultured Fibrobacterota bacterium | reverse complement strand
GCCGATGAAGTCGTTGCCCGCGAATTCGAGAGTGCAAAATTTTTCGAAGGATGCCTGCCGGTCGAAGTGATGGCGCATCGGGGATTTGACGTGCTGGCGTTCGGAACCATGCGACCGATAGGTCTAACCGATCCGCGTACCGGCCGACGCCCGTACGCCGTTTGTCAGTTGCGCCGCGAAGATGCCGCAGGCGAATCATGGAACCTCGTCGGTTTCCAGACACGGCTTCGCATCCCGGAACAGAAGCGCGTTTTTCGCATGATCCCAGGTCTTGCCAATGCAGAATTTTTGCGATTCGGAAGCATTCACCGCAACACATATCTCGATTCACCGCGACTGCTCGGCGCTGATCTGTCATTCAAAAATATGCCGGATGTTTTTCTTGCCGGTCAGATCTGCGGCAACGAAGGATATACAGAAAGCATCTGTACCGGCCACATCGCATCATTGTCAATGTTTGACAGAATGCGAGGAAAAACTTTTGAAGCGCCGCCGACGGCAACTGCCTGTGGTGCGCTTTTGCGTCATGTCACCAAAGGCCCAGCCAAAGGGCCGTTCGTTCCCAGCGGAACAAATTTCAGCATATTCGATCCAGTAGAAGTTCCGGCTGGCAGGCGCAAACTCGGCAAGGATGAAAAGCAGAATCTTGCGGCGGAAAGAGCGTTACGCGAAATGAAATCATGGATAGACGGTAGAAGCTGAATTTGCGGAAGCGATGCCTGTGACTTTCGGCATCGCTCCACAAGTTTCAAAGGTTCTATTTCAGACCGGTCGAAAGCTGAATATCTGCCTGTTGAAAGAAGTCGGATGCAGTTCGCGCTTCGTTGAGCATCTGACGATAACGGGCCGATTCGTCGTCGGAATTTTCGGCATGGAAATATCCACGGCAATATGAACACGAGGAACTAAGATGGCTCGCTGCCTGCTGGATCAGTGGAACGCAGGACGGGAATAGCGCGAGGTCAACTTCCATTACTTCGATCCGCTGGCGGAACTGATTCGCGCGGGCACTTGCATCAGAGGCGCGGGCAACGAGTGAATTGTAGTCGAGATTCGGATCACGCATATCGGCACCGACCACCGACTGCAGAATTGCCTTGCCGTCGGCGATGAAAGCTGAGATTCGCGCACCGGCTTCGGTTTTCTTTTTGTCAACCTCGACAGTGGTGTCAGGAGCCGGAGGCGGAGTCGCCGGTTTGGCATACGCCGCAAGAGCCGCCTGTGCTTCCTGCTTCATCGCGGCTTCCATGCGAAGCTTCTGATCGACGTGCTGAACTACCACGAACACCGTTGCAACTAAAAGTACCGTTGCAATCAGATACGATATGGAAATCCTGACTGCGCCGTGCGCGTTGATCGCGATCATATATCCCAGAAGAGTAATCCCGCCGAGGCAAAGAATGGCAAGCATTTCCACAGACATTTTTGTACTCCTGAAACAACGTAAAAGGTTGAACGTCTCTTTCAATATACAAGGAATTTCGGTTTTCCGCACAACTTTGACGCAGGATCAACTTCGATAGAATCAGGCGGACACATATCGCCACTTTTGTGTGATTGGTGTCTTAATGGAAACATTCAAACGTCCCTCAAGCCCTTTCCTCTCGTCGCAAGAGCAAGCATCAGTACAAAAGCACTGACAGAAAAGATCACGAGCGTGGTTTGTTCGCCAATTGCCTGTGCGCAAAAGCCTCCGAGCAGGGAACCGATTGGCATCATGCCCAGAAAGCATAGCATATAAACGCTCATCACACGGCCGCGAAGTTCTGGCGGAACATTCGACTGCACAGTGGAGTTCGCGAGATTGTTCACGATGATCAACGCGCAACCGGTTGTGACAAGTACGAATACCGGCAGGAATGTTCCTCGCGAGAAAGCAAAGGCAAGCAGGGTGACGGGAAAAACCAGCGAGGCAATGCGAATGATCGGGCCACGCTTTGTTCCGCGACTAAGTGATGCGGCGAAAAAGGCACCGATCAATGCACCGATGCCGCGAGCCGACATCATGAGCCCGTTCGTTCGTGCGCTACCGTGAAGCACGTTGACCGTCCAGGCCGGCATAAGCGAGAAAATCGACATCCCGAAAACCGATGTCACGGCGACCATCATCAGAATCGGTGCCACTACCTTGCTTCTGTATGCAAAGCGGACTCCTTCCACTATCGCCTTGATCGGCCCTCCCTCTACATGCCGACTTTTGCGGGTGGCAGATGTCCTTATCATCAGGAGCGAGGCGATCACCGCTAAATACGACGCGGCGTTTATTCCAAAGCACCAGCCTGGACCGAGTTCGGCGTACAATATTCCGGAAATGCTTGGTCCAAGCGCGATTCCGGTGTTGAACATCATTGAGTTCAGCGCGATGGCGTTGGTGAGATTTTCCGGCATGACGAGTTCCGACACAAACGAGTGGCGGGCCGGGCCGTCGAATGCATTTACCGTTCCGAGCAGAAACGCAAACGTGAGAATATGCCAAGGCTTTACAAGATGCGACAAAGTGAGATAGGCGAGAATTGCGGCGATCAGCATTGCGGCGATCTGGGTGCCAAGAAGAATTTTCCGGCGGTCGAAACGATCGGCAACGGTTCCGGCGTACAACGTGAAAAGCCACGCCGCTATGCCGGTAATGAAACCGGTTGCACCGAGATAAACAGCCGAATGCGTAAGCTGGAACATCAGGAACCCAAGTGCAGTGGTCTGCATCCAAGTCCCAATGACAGAGATTGTTTGTCCTACAAACCAGAGTCGGTAATTGCGCTCCGAAAGAGAAGAGAATGTTCTCAAAGCGACGGGTCACGCTCGCAGATATATGCTATCTCGCCACGCTTGGTCAGCGGGATCACAATCTCGCGGTAGAATTCGGCAACCAGTTCGGGATCAATGAGACGGCGCACGGCAATATTCACATCGGCCTGAAGTCGCGCGACCTTACCCTTGACGCGTTCGATGATCCTGTCTTCCACCTCTTTGCGGGTGAGCAGTCGGGTCATGCCCTCTATATCTTTCGCGGCAACGAGCTTACGGTATTCTTCGGGATGAGCGCTGTACTTGGCTTCGCCGACATAAAATGATCCAAAGTGAATACGGCGCGAGATCGCATGAAGCGCATAGACATCCATTTCTACACTGCTGCCATGCTGGAAATCATCGCCGGCCTCGCAGATACGTGGAACAAGGCGCAAATATCCTGCAAGAATATCGGCGGAAAAATTCACTGTATCATAATCAGTAACCCGCAGACAATTTTCGGGAATGCTGACAAGTCGTTTGGGTGGCTGAAGGTTCCTGTTGAACGGTCGCTCCTCTGGAACAGCGAAACGCCCGAACTCGGAGTCCATCGTTTCCTGAGCAACCAGACGCGCCTCGAAAAGGCTGAGTCCTTCGACGCCAATGAATCGGCTTTTCCCTTTTTCATATATGACAAGATTTGACGCGAACTGTACGCGATCAATCAGCCTCGCGATGATCGTTTCTTCCAGACCTTCCAAACGCGCAGCAATCAGTTCAAGATTCGGTTCAATCATTATTCCATCCCGTTTCCGACAATTATATATGGAATGCTAAAATAGAATCGGGCGCTGCTTCGGTGAAATATAGAGTTGGGAAGCACTATAACCTGCATTTGTTGAAGCCGAACTTATTCCTAAGAAATACTGAAAAATGTATTGACTGCAAATTCAGTGATTGCTAAAATGGGGCGTCTCGAAAACGACCTGACACCGAAAGGACTTTCAAAATGGATGTTTCGTTTATCAATCCCTTCATTACGGCAACTCATGAGACATTCAAGACTATGATGAGCATCGAGCTCTCCACCTGCGCACCGCAATTGAAATTGAACGCACAACATTCCTACGATATATCGGGCGTTATCGGTCTTTCCGGCGAAGCGCAGGGCGTAATATCGTTGTCCTTTCCAAAGCTGCTTGCGCTGAAAGTTGTTTCGACACTTCTCGGATCGGAAATCAAGGTCGTAGGCGACGAGGTCACCGACGGGATCGGCGAGATAGTCAACATTGTTGCCGGTTATGCGAAGCAGTACCTTACCGAATACAAACTTTCAATATCACTTCCGAATGTGGTCATTGGAACCAATCACCAGATTGCCGTCCCAAGCGGAGTGCCAACGATTATTGTTCCCCTGAAATGTGCTCACGGCGAATTCGCGATGGAAGTTGCCCTGAAAACGAAATAAATGTTGCCAGAACGGCGTTCGGCCTGCGTCACCTCTGTTTAAGCACCTTGGCGGGCGTGCGTTTCCTTATATGACTGACGTAAAGCATCGATACGAGATATAGCAATGAAGTAAATGCAAGCACCAGCGGAGTCTGGTGTAGAAACCCATCATACTTTGCATATCTCTCCAACAGAAAGCAGATCCACGATATAAGCGGTATGTGCAGCAGGTAGGGGTAAAAAGACGCCCGTCCAAGATCGCGCACCGGTTTCAGTGACATGATCCACGCAATTGCTCCGGTTCCGATAGTAAGCCTGTACAGCAAAATGCAGTACAGTGCGGGCAGAAAGACATGGTAGGAAAACCATATCCGTGTCGGGTCGATTTCCGGCGTCGGTCTGGAGACAACACTGGCGACAACTAAAACAACCGTCAACAAAATCACGAGGTCGTTGACAAGAGGAAACCGCGCAGCTCGCTTAATGGCATTTTCGCCGAGTTGCAGAAACCTCGCGGCGAGCATTCCCGCAAAAAATTCACAGACACGAAGCGGTGCGAAAACGTGAAAAAACCGGTACACGTCGAGATCGAAATTGAATGACGAATAAACGACAGTAGCAACGCACATCGGAACCAGACACATAAGAAAGTAACCCGAAATGACCGCTCGTGACTTCAATCCGGCGATCATGCGAAGCATCGGCTTGAAAAGAATGTAGCACAGGAAAAACGCCGACAGAGCCCACGATGGCGTATTGAAAGTCGGAACCGAAGCTCCGGCAATATCGAAGGGCAAAAGCGACCACAAAAGCGAAAGCTGCATGAAAAGACCGTACAGGAATATCATCAGATCATTGCCGGTGGAAATCCGGAACGATCCGTTGGCGAGAAGCAGCACGGCCATGAGAAGCGTGGCAACCACATGAAGCGGATATAGATCTTTGAGCCTTCCTGTGACAAAAGCCCGTGACGAAAACCTGTGAGCATCGTGAAGATATTTTGAGGCGAAGATGAACCCGCCGAGAATGAAAAAAAGGCTCGCG
>CAIOZP010000222.1 GCA_903862805.1 uncultured Fibrobacterota bacterium | reverse complement strand
CCGCCGGGGATATGCGGGCCGCAAACAAGCTCTACAATGAACCCGTTGCTGTTCAGAAAGACAAGCGTAACGCCTGAAGGTAATTCGATCCGGTCTTTGACGGAAAATTTCAGGACACCGGTATAGAATGCGATCGAGGCTTCGAGCTTTGTTGTCGTGATAGTTACAACGATCTGCTGAACCATGGCTTGATTTCCCTTCGGATTATTGAAGAAATATTGTCATTCCGTCAAGAAGTCTTGATCCATTCAAACCCGGGATCGATAGGGCGGTCTCCCCATGCAGATAAATCCGTCTTATTGGAAATTGCAGACAGGATCTCCTTCTCGCCTGTAAGATCGCCAAACAGTATCACGCCCCTTGGGCAGCCGTTTTCCAAAAATATACGCCGGAATACTGTGTCGCTCCGGTAGGTAATCGGTCTGAACGAATCGTTGTCAATGATTCCCGATGAAAGAAGCTCGATCCCCGCGATCTTGATCTTTGCGGTATTGGATATTTTTTTGCAGGGTTCTTCCATGCCTGCCATATTGGCACCGGCGCATGTTCCCTGGGCGAGTGCAGCCTGCCACAAACCGACATTGCGCCCCTCGTATTCAGCGCAATCACCTGCGGCCCAGATGTCGGGAGATGATGTGCGCATGGTGTTGTCGACAACAATGCCACGTCCGACCGGGAGTCCGGCGCGACGGGCGATTTCAACCTCCGGTACGACTCCGGCACATACAACCAGTACGTCGCCGCTTATCGGGACATCGTTGTCCAATTTCACAGAAATACTGTTGCCGGCAGTAATTACCTCCGATGTGCTTCTTCCGAGGTGAAAAGACAAGCCGCGAAGCTCAAGAAGCGTTTGAAGAAATTTTCCGCCCTCGTCATCCAATTGCCGCGGGAGCAGATGATTTGCGATTTCGACAACTGTGACCGCCATCCCGAGTTTGCAGAGGTGTATTGCAACCTCGAGGGCAAGGATACCGCCACCGATCATTACAGCGTTTTTTTTACCTTCGCATGCCGCTTTGAGTGCAAGTGCATCGGCCGCTGTCCGGAATGTGAAAATGGAAGGGTGATTGATTCTGAATTTATCCGGCCGAAAGGCCCGTGAGCCTGTCGCAAAAAGGAGTCTGGAATACGGGACAGTTTCACCGGCGGTTGTTGTGATTACATGCCGGGACGGCTCTACATGAGTAATTCCGACATCTGTCCGGACAATGATTGAAAGATTTTCATACCAGTCCGGGTGCCGGATGGTGATTCCGGAGATCTCGGCATCTCCGGAAAGCAGATCGGGTAGTCGCGGCCGGTAGTAATACAGGAAGGGCTCTTCTCCGAAAATCATGATTATGCCCGATTTGTCAATCGTGCGTATTTTTGTGGCCGCTGAAATTGCAGCAGCTCCATTTCCAATGATCACATATTTTGGAGAATCACTATTCATGGACACTTCCCATTATTCCGGTATTATTGCTATGCCGCAAAATAAGATAACTTCCGGAATCGGATCACCGCTGGGCAGATTAATGCTCTGATGGGCGTTTATAGCTGAGTAGCTTTCCAGTTGCCGCCGGTCGTATCGGTGCAGTATGTATCAAGCCAGGTACTCACCGGTGCTCCGACATTGAGCAGGCTGTTGTTACTGACTGATAGATGGGTCAGTTCGACAAGATCTACTATGTTGTCGGGAAGTGAACTGATCTTGTTGTTGTCAAGATCAAGAGACTTGAGATGCAGGATATCCCCGATGCTCCCCGGAACAAAGACCAGCTGATTTCTCTTCACTGACAGCACCTGCAACGACATTATCAGTCCGACAGCGTCGCTAAGCGAATCCAGCGAATCGTCGTCCATTGTCAGGTTGCGAAGCTGGAGGGTTCCGATTACAGGAGGAAGATGTGATATTCCGCGACTGCTCAAATTGAGTGTGGTGATACGTCCATCCTTGTTGCGCTTGACAACTGAATCAATCGGCAAGCTTGCAAGTCCGTTGCTGTCTAAAATCTCCCGTACCGCAACCGTGTCCTGCCAAAAATCGACCGGAAGCAAAAAAGCTCCGCCGTTCCCCTGTTCGCCCGGTGATAACGGTATAGTATCGTCGTCAATAATTCCGTAATCAGGATTGTCCGTAATGATCCTTACACGATGAGTCCCGGCCGGCAGGGATGCGAAACTGAACGCGCCGAGACTGT
>CAIOZP010000221.1 GCA_903862805.1 uncultured Fibrobacterota bacterium | reverse complement strand
GACTTTTCCATTTATGAAATTGCTTGCGTGTCTTCTTTTACCGGCAGCACTGCTTGCCGCCGAAGAAAATGAAATCCATTCCGCCGATCTTGAATCACAAATAAAATCACTCCGCAAAGAACTGACACAGATACAAACGCAGCGTCAGAAGAATAAGCAAGACATGGAATCGGAGCAGCGTGATCTTGCCACATACCGCGACCGAACTGCAAAGCGTTTGAGCAATGCCCAGGCTCAGATCGATTCTACAAAAAACGAAATTGCTTCAACACAAAAGCGCAGCGATTCACTGTCGTCACTGATCCATTCGGCGCAATCCGAAAAGCGCAACATTGATCTTTCGCGTGAAGCTCTCGCGAACCGCATTGCCGCTTCCTGCGAAGTGCTCGACAGACAGGCAGTTCGTTTGCCTTCGCAGATTCAGGGACAGATTCGTTCTTCAATAGCGCTTGTGAAAAGTGATCTCATGTCAAAAACCATAGAGTCGCCGGAAGCGTTCAGCAGATTGGCACAGGTGATCAATCTGATGCGCGATGCAACTTCATCCATTCAGACCGGCTCGGAGAAATCTCCTGTTGCCGACATTGCCGGAACCGCCACTCGCCTTCGAATAGGATGTGTGATGGATGCAGTTGCCGATCCAAAGGGAACATCCTGCTACTTATGGACAGGAAATAATCCCGACGGCACACCTTTGTGGAAAGCGGCCGACGACAAATCTGCCGCAGGTGAAGTGGTTCATGCCGTTGCTGTTCGTGAAGGCAAGGCACTTCCATCTTTTGTAAATCTCCCACTTACTTCGGTACCAAAGGAAGCGAAACAATGAGAAACATTTCACTTCTTTCGGTAGTTCTTCTTTTGTCAATTTCAACGGTGTCTTTCGCAGGCAAAAAAGACGACAAAGACCTTGTCAAAGAAAATCAACGCCAGATAGAACTTCTCAAAGATGCGCTTGAAGCGGCTCAGGATTCTCTTGAAACAGAGGTCACACATCGCTACACGCTCCGGCAGAATGCAGTTGAGCAGCGCGAGTCCGATAAACAGCAGATTGATCAGCTTCGTGAAACGCAGGAGAAACTCGCCGGGGATCTTTCCCGCATCAAGGAGGAATGCCTCGCATCGGAGCAAAACATTTCCGACGAACGCAAGTCGGCAAAGACGGTGATGGATCAGTGGGTTTACGAGAAGAATTCTTTAGGCGACATTTTCAAAAAAGATGCCGATGCAATTCTCGAAGCATTTCCGACCGACCGCGAGATTCGTCGTGAAGCACTCGAACGAGTCCGAAGCGACTTTGCGGCGAAACAGGATCCGGCGCGGGCCTGGGATGATTTCGTGAAATATTCCTGCAATGATATTAGCACCGGAATGTGCGTGAGCATGACCGGCGGCGAAGTCCTGCCCGATCAGGGGCCAGCGATCAGGCTGTCACTTGCACGATTCGGAAATGTTTTTGCACTCGGTGCCGATAAGTCAGGCGCGGCTTACATAATCCGTCAGACAGGGCGGCTCGGTGCAGAGAAATATTCGGTTGAAAAAGTAGGATCGCCAGAATATGCAACTTACATCAGCGATTCATTTCATCAATGGCTGAAAAACGGAACGCCCGTCGGATCAATAAAAACCGAGATCCTGCAGAACGATCAAAGCCGTCTGCTGATCGCTGGGAAAAAGGAATCTGCATGGACCGAGCTTTATCATTCGCTGAAGGCTGGCGGGCTGATAATGATTCCGTTGCTGTTGCTACCGCTCTGGGTTCTTTACCTGACATTCTGGAAAGGATTTCAGATTGCACTTCGCGGAGCATCATACAAAAAATGTCACAAAAAAACTATGCTACTTATTGGCAAAAACGACTTCGACGGTGCTCTCGCTTTTGTAAAGAAACAGAAAGGCGTGATTGCCCGAGTCCTTGAAATCTGTCTCGAACGTAAGGAACATGGGCGGCACGTGAGCGAACGAGCGGTGCGCGAACAGCTGATGCTTGAGCTGCCAGTTCTTGGCCGTGGAATCAATACGATTGCTGTTATTGCAGGAGCCGCGCCGCTGATGGGATTGCTTGGAACAATCAGTGGAATGATCACTCTTTTCGCCGCTGTCACTCACTACGGAACAGGTGATCCTAAGTTTCTCGCAGGTGGAATTTCCGAGGCGCTCATCACGGCAAAAACCGGACTTGCCATTGCGATACCGGCGCTGTTCATACATGACTTCATCCGAAATAGCCGAGACAGATTACTTGCCGAGATCGAACAGCTTTCGGTATCGGCGATGACACATATCTGGCCGGAGGATTGATTGTCTGCAATGTGGGGAATTTTCACGGCCCTTTTCTCCGAAGGCGGCTGGGTGCTGTATCCGATATTTGCGGTGTCGGTTTACGCTTGGTTCGTTTCATTAAGAAAGATCGCACAGTTCG
>CAIOZP010000220.1 GCA_903862805.1 uncultured Fibrobacterota bacterium | reverse complement strand
GTATTGTCTTGATGAATAGTTGGTCAGGATCCAGTCCCCGACCAACTGTTCACCCCAAATTTCCAGAACCGGTACGCCGCAAAAAACATGATCCCACCGACAACCGGCGTCCCGAACAGCGCCCAGTGCCAGGCCTGTCCGCGCAGTAGCAGTTCAACCGGATAATACGCGATGAATCCCATCGGAAGAACGCAACTGAGAATCCATTGGAATGGTTTGCTGAAGATAGTAAGAGGGTAGCGGGAGAA
The DNA here is from genome assembly GCA_903862805.1 of uncultured Fibrobacterota bacterium. Taxonomy (GTDB): domain Bacteria; phylum Fibrobacterota; class Chitinivibrionia; order Chitinivibrionales; family CAIOZP01; genus CAIOZP01. Next base: position 2,106 of record CAIOZP010000220.1, on the reverse strand, counting down.
TTCGCGCAGATTGAATACCAGCTCGATCAGCGAAAAAGATTCGGTGATCCAGAAGGCTGGAACCGATGCGAATATCATCATCGAGATCATGACCATCGACGCCGATGCGGCAAGAATTGCGAACTGGATGATGAATGACAAGTCCCACACTATGCCGACTTTGCACGACGAATACCAAAGCCCGCCGATTGCGAAAAACAGCTGCGACAAACCTTTGATGTCGAAAACTCCTGACATGTAATAGAACATCATGTCGATCGGGCGGAAGTAGTATTTGATGAACGCGCCGGACGCGACATCATCGCGCAGATCCCAGACCTTGTCAAAGAAAAGCTGAAGCGGCGTGAGAGTGAGCAGCGAAAACGAGTAGAGGAACATCACCTCGTAAAACGACCAGCCGCCAAGCGATCCGATCGATGCGAAGATGATCTGAAGCGCAAAAAAACCTGTGCAGTCGCGGAAAAACATTCCGATCATCGAGACAATGAAATCGACGCGGTATTCCATGCGTGCCTTGAAATACTGTGAAGCTAAACTTACGTAGAGACGCAGATAAAAAAGTATCGCTTTCATTTCAGCCTCCGTTTACCGTGACGGATTTGAGCGCACGATTGAAAAAGAGTCGGCTTATGGCAATCAGAACAATCACCCAGAAAATCTGCTGACCGAAACCCATAAGGCATCCGCGCATGTCAAGCGATTTACGAAGAAGAATCGACAGCGGTACTGAATAGATCGCCTGAAACGGCAGCCAGTTTGCGATCACCTGAAGCGCATGCGGGAAGAACGCGATAGGAATCATTGCGCCGGAGAAGAAGCTGACTATTGCACTTTTGGCGGTGGAAAATCCCCAAACAGATTCAGTGTAGAACGCGATGGTTCCGACCATGTAATCGAGGCAGAAATTTATCGTGAAGGCACATGCGATTGAACAGGCAAAAAGCAGCGCCCGCGCCAATGAATCAATCGCGATTTGCGGGAACAAAAGAAACAGCACAAGCATTGTTGGAGCCGTTACCGTTATGAGCATGAAGATAGCCCGACCAAAGCATCGTGCCGCGTTTGATAACTGATAATCGTAAGGCCGCACTAAGCGCATAATGATCACGCCCTCACGGATTTCATGCGACAAAAACCATTCGCAATAATGATTAAAAATGACGACTAATACACCGGCACAGGCGATTTGTAGATAGGTTGTTGTGAAATCGAGCCCGTGCATCGTTTTGTTCGCGCCGTAAACCGAATGCCACAGAAACCACGCCATTACCAGATAGATAATGTTGCCGATTATTCGCAGAAAAAAACTTCCGCGATAGGCGATTGACGTTTGAAAGCCGCCGCGAACAAGCTCAAGAAATGTGCGCACGTTCAGCCTCCTGATAGACCCGACGGATAACATTCTCCAATGCGATCTCGCGAATCTTCACATCGGAAATAGAGAACTCGCGCATTGCAACCGAAAGAACATCGGCGAGTTTCGCTTTATCTTGATTGACCGTCACATCGATCCAGCCATCGGCTCCGGCGCTGGTATTTAGCGCATCATCATCTGGAAATGTTTTTTGCAGAACAGCGCTGATCTTTTCGTGATCGGCTGATGCGCATTCGAGTTGAAGCGTGCGCCATGCACCGAACATCGTGTTGAAGCGCTCAATGTCACCGTCGTAAACCAATGTTCCTTTGTCAATCATGATGATTCGGCGGCAGAGATTTTCTATGTCGCCGACATCATGCGAAGTTAGAAGCACGGTTGTCTTTCGTGCCGCATTCAGATCACGGATGATTGTTCGGATATGACCTTTGTTCACCACATCAAGGCCGATGGTCGGTTCGTCAAGAAAGATCACCTTCGGATTATGGAGAAACGACGCCGCAATATCGCAGAGCATTCTTTGTCCAAGCGAAAGCTGTCGCACCGGAGTGGAGTAGAGCTTGTCGAGATGAACGAGATCGTTGAAAAGTCCCATGGTCTGGATGTAGGCATCAGTCTCGATTCCGTAGATCGACTTTAGCAGCTTGAAGGATTCGATCACCGGAATATCCCACCAGAGCTGCGTGCGCTGACCGAACACGACACCGATGTGGCGCACATATTTGCGACGT
>CAIOZP010000219.1 GCA_903862805.1 uncultured Fibrobacterota bacterium | reverse complement strand
GGATCATCATACTTTCTATGGTCGTCGGTGGTGCAATCGGACTTGTTGCAGCACTAATCATCGGCCCGAAATATTCCTGCGATGCAGTTATCGCTCCACTGGACAAGGATAACACGCCGACAAGCAATCTTTCCGCGAGTCTTGGTATGCTAAGCGCGCTGACTGGTGGACAAATGAACCTTGGCGGTACCGCCTCGCTTGACAAAGTTACGGAGACTCTTCAAAGCAGAACCTTCCGAGAAAAGCTGATCGACAGCAATCATCTGTTGCCATACATCCTTTATGACTGCTGGGACGTTAAAAAGAACACTTGGAAAGACGAAGACACAGCGATCCGTCACAAGCCAACAATAAAATTCGTTGGTGCTCTTGACGATATTATGAAAACTTCTACTTCTGGAACAGGAGCATCAATGACTCTTACCGTCACTCATCCTGATTCGCTTGCTGCCGATTCGATTCTAAGCTCCGTCTTGCGCTATCTTGATCAGTACATCCGCGATGCCACCGTTCAGAATGCAAACGACAACCGCGCTTATCTCGAAAAACAACTCGAAACTGTTTCCGATCCTATTCTCCGTTCAAAGCTTCAGGAGATGGAGGCGGGGGAAGTCGAAAAAGCAATGATGGTCAGCAAAGAAGCGTTTCGAGTGATCGACGATCCGCTGACCAAACCGGACAACAAGATATTACGGCTGTATCCACTGGTCGGGATGGTTGCGGCATTCACGCTGGCCATAATTGTTGTAGTTATGCTTCATATTTTTACAGGGATGTCAAAAGTAATATTGCCCGAAGATAAAGAGCTTCTCGCTGGAATCAAAAAAGAATTATTCCGGATACCAATCTTGCATAAAAAATAAGACCAACAGAGCCGGATGAATTTCATACTTGGACATTTCCATCCGGCTGTGCTGTACACATTCCGTTTACATGGACATTCCCCAAAGAATCATCGTAAATGCTTCTACAAAATGGCGGTGCAATATGAGGCAATCAGGGATTTAAGTCTTCTTTAACCCCATCCTGATTTCTGCTCTTATTTGGTTACTCTTTTTCAGGACGAAGCAGCGGAAACAAAACCACGTCTCTGAGTGTCGGCGCATCGGTTAGCAATGCAATAAATCTGTCAACGCCAAGACCAAGACCAGAGATCGGTGGCATACCGTATTCCATGCAGAGCAGGAAGTCGTTGTCAACGTCCATTGTCTCGGTGTCGCCCTGGGCGCGGGCTTCAGCTTGCTGAGCAAACCGACCCGCCTGATCCATTGGATCAACAAGCTCCGAATAAGCATTCACCACTTCCCAACCGTTTACAACAAGCTGGAAGCGATCAACTACCTTCGGATTTTCGTCGTTACTGCGTGCAAGCGGAGAAAGATCGAGTGGATGCCCCGTCACAAAAATCGGATCGATAAGTGCAGGGCGGGAAACCTTTTTGTACAGAAAATCAATAAGTGTTCCGCGTCCGGCTTTTGCGACGTTTACATCGGTGTCGAATACGATTCCATTGCTGTTGATCGCGTTTTGTAAGGCTTCCTTTGTGTCAAGCGTGTCAATATCAATGCCACAATCGCGGAAGATAAGATCACGGAAAGTGATCCGCAGCCAGTCGCCTGCGAAATTGATTTTCTGTCCCTGATAACTAAGCTCAAGGCTTCCGGTGGTTTCGGAAATAAGGTGCTTGAGCAGACGCTCGATGAAGTTCATATTGTCAACGTAGTTCCAATACGATGCATAATATTCAAGCAAGGTAAAGTCGGGCAAATGCGAAGCGTCAACACCTTCATTGCGGAAGGAGCGCGCGAATTCGTAAACACGATCCATGCCGCCGGCGATGCAACGCTTGAGATAAGTTTCCGGAGCGATTCGTAAAAACACGTCTATGTCGAGCGCGTTATTGTGTGTCGTAAAAGGACGCGCAAGTGCACCCGAAGCCTTGTTTGTAAGAACCGGCGTATCAACTTCGGTAAAGCCGTTGCCGTCGAGGAAGTCGCGGACGGTCTTGATGATTTTTGTACGCAGCTTGAAGCGGGTCATTACATCAGAATCGGAAATAAGATCGAGGTAGCGACGGCGCAAACGCAATTCAGGATCGGTCAGACCATGAAACTTTTCAGGGAGCGCACGCAGCGACTTAGAAAGGAAAGTCCAAGATGTCACCGAGATAGTTTTCTCTCCGGTTTTGGTGCTTATCATTGAGCCTTCAACACCAACGAAATCGCCAATATCAACAAGCTTCTCGAAGGTCTTGAAACGATCGCCGAGCACGTCTTTCTGAAGCGCGAATTGGACCTTGCCATACATATCGAAAATGTGACCAAAGGCAAGCTTGCCAAAGGAACGAAAGCTGACCAATCGTCCACAGCAACGAACGTTTTCGACACCATCGGCAAGCTCGCGTGCTTCGCCAGGTGTATGCGTGCGTTCGAAGCGGTCGGTATAAGGATTCTCGCCAGCCTCACGAAGTGCTGGAATCTTGTCGAGACGAACTTTCATCTGATCATTTGTGTCAAGCGAAACGGCCATTTATTACTCCGAAATATTTGCGGATAGTCCGCATGAAATAAAAAGTCGTGTGAAATATACGTTTTTTGCAGCAGAGGAATCATGATCCTGAAGAAAGAGGATAATCAATTTGATGGTCGAGGCATCTGCAGATAGGATCAAATATTTTGCCTACGGCCGGTATATATTTTCTGCGCGCATCTTTTCAACGGATACGCATTGATGACGGATTCGCAGGTCAAAGCGGGAACCTATTCCCCGAAACATCTTGAGTATGTCGATGCCTTGCGCGGCTGGGCTATTATTCTGGTGATGTGTGTTCATAGTTCTGTTATGGTTTCAGGTCTTCCGCAGATTGTAGAGTCGCTTGCCGAGAAGGGGCGGTATGGAGTTCAGCTCTTTTTCATAATGTCGGCGTTCACACTTTTTCTGTCATACGAATCGCGTCGTACACGGGACATTCATCCGGTACTGGCGTTTTTTGTGCGAAGATTGTTTCGCATCGCACCACTGTTCTGGCTTGGAATGATTTTCTACATCTTCTATTACGGACAGTTTCGGCACCTTTATGAATGTGGCGGACTCGGAAATCGTGAGCTGATTTCAACAGCACTGTTTCTGCACGGCTGGCATCCGCTGACTATTAACCGGATTGTCCCGGGAGGCTGGTCGATTGCGGCCGAAATGGTTTTTTATCTCGGCGTTCCGCTCACATATACCTTTGCTAAAACAATGCCGCGGGCAATTGCTTTGTTCCTGTCAACGCTTGTTATAGCCGCAGCCTGTGAACATTTCCATGTTCTGGAACTGATATATCCGTGGTACGCAAAGACGCATCCGGGTTTCCTTGTTGACATGGATTATTACTGGCTGCCGACACAGCTTCCGGTCTTTGCGCTCGGCTTTCTGCTTTATCATCTTGTCAAGTCGGCCTCTGCCGGAGCGTCTGGACTTCAATCACAATCGAGCGCGCTTTTGTGTCTGGCAATCTGTGCCGGCCTATGCGGAACTTGGCTGATGTCGGAGCAGGTTCTTTATGCCTCGCTGTTCTGCATCGGTGCGTATGCCTTGTCGCAGATTCGGATTCCGCTGCTTGTCAATCGAATAACAAGGCACATCGGCAAAGTCAGTTTCAGCGCATATATAACGCATTTTTTTGTACTCGACATTGTCTGGCGCCTTGTCGGTTCTATTCCGAAAAATCATGCGATGAATACTCCGTTCGGCATGGATGTCGAGATTCATCCGTTGTTGCCACAAGGGCTAAATCCTTTTTCTGAATACATTTTGATTTATGTGACTGTGATTGTGATTACGACGCTTGTCTCAACGTTGACTTATCAGATTGTTGAACTGCCCGGGCAGAACGTCGGCAAATGGGTTATTAAAAAACTTGGCTGGTGATGACATCCGCTAAAGTGCGTGTCCGTTATTTATCCAAATCTCTCACGGCACTCCGCCCTGCAAGATTCCCTGTCGCCATTGCAATATGAAGATTGAATCCACCGGTGTCGGCATCAATGTCGAGAACCTCGCCTGCGAAGAAAAGATTCCGGCTTTTTTTCGACCGCATGGTTTTCGGATCGACTTCACTTTCAGCTACTCCGCCGCTTGACGACATGGCAATGTCTGCTCCTGCATTTCCGGTTACTGTAAAGCTGAATGGTTTCATGCTTGTTCGAAGATTTTTTCTGGATGATGCTGGCATGTCTGCACAACGCACTTCCCCAGATAATTCGCATTTGTCAATCGCAAGTATCGCGATCGAATGAGGCAGGAATTTCTCGGCAAGATGTCGGACTGTTTTTGTTCCATTTGAAGAAATGAAATTGAGCATTACAGTATCGAGAGTTTTTTCGTCGATATCGGGAAATGGATCAATGGTTACGGTGACTGATTTTCCTTGATTGACGAGTCTTGCAGCAGTTCCTGAAATGTTCAGGATTGCCGGGCCGGAGAGTCCGGTGTGAGTGAACAGAACTGATCCGCGCTTGACAGATGCGGTGCGGCCTTCGGCAATGATTTTTACAACTGCGTCTGCAAAAGATGCTCCGGCAGCGGAGCTTGTTCCATCACACAACAATGGAACCAATGCCTCCGCAGGTGAAACAATTTTATGCCCCAGCACTTCAGCAAGATTGATTCCACTTCCATCAGATCCGGTATCAGGGCGAGATATTCCTCCGGCACAAAGAACCACGGCGTCGCAATTTGCGATGAGTTCCTGTCCACCTGAAACATATTTCACTTTGGCAATTTCGCATTTGTCAAGCAAAAGCTCTTTGACTATAGTGCCGCATTTTATTTCACACCCGGCTTCTTTTGCCAGCTCGACAAGAATCTGACCAAGACCTCGTGCTCCGGTTTCCACCGGAAAGATCCGTCCGTTATCTTCTTCGCTGAAAGAGATTCCTTTCGGTTTGAAAAGCCCAAAAAGCTGTGGCCTGAAAAAAACTCTAAGCGCGGTTTTAAGAAGAGACTGCCCCTTGTTTACATGAGACACAAACGAGTTGAGTGGCGCGGCGTTGGTGATGTTGCATCGACCATTGCCGGTGAGCCCAAGCTTGACACAAGGGGAACAGTTGCGTTCGAGGATCAGAACCGATCCGCCTTCCTTTGCCGCCGATAACGCGGCCAAAAGTCCCGCAGGTCCGGCGCCTACAACAACGACGCGGATCAGATTGCCTCCAGCAGTTTTCCAACCTGTTCATAACGCCAGCCCGAGGCTAAAGGCGATTCGGCACGACGCGCTTCTTCGTCGCGAAGGAAGCAGAGCAGATGTGCCCGTGTCGCAACCTGAACGGAGTCGATTCCAAGCTCAGTCGCGCGACGTTTCACTATCTGCGTTGCGGCTTCAATTCTCTCTTTGTCAACGAAAAGATCGTCGGGCTGATGGCGCGGTTCAGGGATTTCGTTTTTGGGTGTAGCCAGACCACGTGCAACAGCAGCAAGAAGATCATCGCCGTATTTCGATTCGAGCCTGGCAGACATTCCGGGAACAGTTGCGAGTTGATCGAAATCGCTTGGTCGTGTGTGAGCAATACCAAGCAGCGTTTTTTCGGGGATCACAAATTCACGAGGCAGATCTTTCTGTTTGGCAATATCATCACGCCACGAAACCAGCTCAAAGGCGACCGCGAGTTCGCGGCCATGCATTCGACCGATGCCTTTGGTTTTGTTGAAACGGGTCAGCTTGTCGGGGTCTTTGTAGATTTCCGGATTGTCAAGTCGGCGCAAATCGGCGGCAAGCCAGTTCACCGATTCTCTTCCGTCAAGCGTGGCGAGTTCTTTGCCCATCACCTCGTGAAGGTATCGCACGTCGTCAAGCGCGTATTCAATCTGTTGCGGTGAGAGTGGACGATGTAACCAGTTGGTACGGGTTTCCGTTTTGGCAAGTTCGACGCCGGTCATTTCCTTTACAAGTGCGCCAAGCGAAAGTGTCGATGGCAGCCCGCAGAATCCGGCGGCATATCGGACATCGAACACGTTGACAGGAAAGAATCCGCTGGCCGCTGCGAGAATCGTGAGATCCTGAATGGCATCATGCAGCAGCTTCACGACAGCGTCATCGGCGAGAATTTTTCCAAGCGCCGAAAGATCGTTCACTTCAAGGTAGTCGATAACATGACTGTGACCCGATGGAAGTCCGACCTGAATCGTTGCGAGGCCTGGCCGGTAGGTACGTTCCCACACAAACTCGGTGTCGAGCGCGGCACTGCCCTGACGCGCTATCTCGTCGCAAAGACTTGTCAGATCGGCCTGCTCGGTAATCATTACCGGTATTGAATATGAAGTGCTTTCAGTTTTCGTGACGAAACTCGATCCCGACTCCGGCTGCTCCAAAACCTTCCCCTTTTCGCGTATGGTCGGCGAGGAAAATTCCTCCCGTGGCAAAGATTCTCAGATTGCGAACGACACCTTTTCCTTCTCGAAGGACACAGTATCCGAACAGCCCGAGTTTCTGCGTTCGACGCTTGTCTGACAAAACATTTGCGTAGTAGGTCGGCCCGATCAACAACTGATGTCCGTTGCCGCCCTTAATAAATTCCCAGAAAATTTTTGCATCGACATTGAAAAGGAAATCCTTGTCACGGACGAGCGCTACAAATTCCGGCTCATAAAAATACGACTGGCCACTGCGGAAAAACCAAACACCGCGAAAAGATGCCGTCCCGCCGATGCGATGATATTTCATTTGGAGCTTCGGATTGATGAAGATTCGTTCGTACCAGAGCTTATGTTCCGACCGCGAATCAAATTCTTTTTGGTCAAGCCGAAATGAGTCCTGCGGGAATTCTGTCAGCAGCCAGAATCGACCGAGAGTGCGCGCAGCGTCTGCGCCAACGCGAAGTGAAACAAGTGCCGAGGGCGTCCACTCGACATAGACTGCCGGTTGCACATACGCCGGATTCGTAACGACAGTGACACCACCCTGAATCCATGACCAATCCATTTTCAGCTTGTCATTCACGCCGTAAACGTCTTTTATGTATGCCTCGGAAAACAGCGTCGCACCAAAGGGATTATAGAAAACCGGAGCATCGAATTTTACGCCTTCGGAAAGGCCGGCGACCGATACGGTGGATATGCCAATTGCTAATATCACAACAAAAGCGGATCTAATTCGCATTGCGTCAATCATGACTTTGCCCGCGTTTTGAATTCAAGATAAATCCGGTTCATTATCATTTGAATGGAAGGATTTTTTTGAATCGCAGGAATGATAACTTCATTTTCACGTCTGGCATGTGCAGTTAATTTTGCACAAAATTCTCTAAGAGTCTGCTTGATCTGTTCTATCCGTTCCTTTGTGACAGGTTCTGATTTTGTCAATGAATCAAAAAGTTCCAATATATCGTTGTTCTGGACAAGAAACTCCGTATGCTCTTTCAAAAGAGTAGAAATGGTACGCCGCAACTCAAAAGAAGGATTGGTTCTGATTATCGCCGGAAATACAACCGAGTTTTCAAGTTGAAAATGGCCTTCGAGATTTTTTCTTGCGAATGTGGAATATTGTTCGACTACCATTTCGAAAAGCCCATGGTCGAGC
>CAIOZP010000218.1 GCA_903862805.1 uncultured Fibrobacterota bacterium | reverse complement strand
CAAGAAATTACAGGGGGCCTTCAACTTTTTTACCGCTACTGTAATTTTAGCGTCGGGATGACGAGAATAAGGTCGGGGACACTAATAAATTGCAGGGGGAATTCAAACATTACATCGCTACTGTAATTTTTGGGCCGGAGGTGATGATAAACGGGTCGGGGATCGACAGAACATGGCCGGAGGCGATGAAAATGACGGGGAAACCACCTCAAAACATGGGGGGACAGGTCGAAAGGCGGGGGGAGGAGGTCCAAGCGAAGCGTTTTTACAGCTCCGGCGATATTATCTGACAATCATCAGCTTGTCTTTGAGCAGCATCTTCCCGTCGGGGCCGTAGATCACGTAGAAATAGATTCCGGATGCAAGCAGTTTTCCTTCGCGGTTGCGGGTGTTCCATAGCCAGATGGGTTTGCTGGCACTGGCACCTTCACCGAATTTTATTGGGCCGGATTCGAAAACTAAGGTCGCATCGAGTGAATAGACTTTTACCTTCACTTCATTGATACCGCGCTTGAGAACATGCAGGTTTTTGAAATTGATTCCGCCAAGTGCGGCGTGGCGTGGATCGCTTCCGGGTTTGTACGGATTGGGATATGTGTAGAAGCCTTCATTGGCGGTGAAGTAGATCCATTCGTATTTGTCAATAACTGTGGCGTTGCTGTCGCGTGGCGGCAGGCGGTCGGCTTTGGTCACATAACTATAACCTTGAGAGAATCCGCTGAAGTGACAATCGATAGAGTCGAAACTGTAGTTTGCACCGTCCTGAACGATGCTCACCGTTGCGCTGTCGCGTGAGAAGCCGATTGATCGAAGCGGCATTCTCTGGTTGTTACTGAAACTTGTCGTGATGAAGAAACTGCGATTGGAGTCTGCGGTGGTAGATGTGTCGAAAATCTCGGGAGATACCGGCCCTGAGAAGGTGAGGCTCACGACTTCCTGCTCGGCACGGTTTGTTGCAGCACTGTCGGGCGAAACGGAGAGCAAGGTGAGTGGCAGAGTGTTGAAACTCCACGACTTTCCGGTGGAACTGTCGATAAAAATATTGCCTGTGTATGCGGTCGAAAACTGTGTCGAATCAAGCGAAAGAAAACCCACGAAGGTGCATGCAACTGTGTCGCCGAAGAAAAATCGCCGTGCCGGATAAAATGTCGCCGTTTTCTTTTTTACCACGACCGAATCGAAGCCGATTTCGGTTCCTTCGCTGTATTTGCTCGTGAGGTGCATACTGTGATTTTTCTTTTTGGCTACGTCGATCAGACGCGGATCTATTGTCGAGCTGAAGTTGAGCGATAAAGGCGTAGTAAGCGCACAGCCTGCACTTCCGGGCAAAGGACTTACTGTGTAGCTCGGAGCTTTGCCGACACCAAACGACCATGTCACGTCTTCGGTTTTCGTCGATGCATTGAAGAGCGTGAGAGGAATTCCGTCGCCACTTTGAACCGATGGATAACCCATCGTGTCGCGACCGGTGGCGGCACGGTATCGACAGAACACGCTGTCGCCGTAGAAGAACGGTTTGCTCGGAACGAAGGTGACACGATTATCGGCCACAATAACCGTGTCAAAAACAAGTTGTGTAAGGGTATCGAAGTTGCTGCGGTTTTTCGTGAGTATCACAAGACTGTTGTTGTTCTTTTTCGACTGACTGATCGTTCCGGGGAACAGCGACGAACTGAAAACCAGTGTTATCGTTGTGTCAATTGATATGCCGACGGAATGTGAAACCGGAAACACCGAATCGACATGAAAAACGATGCTGTCAACCTTCCATGCAGACGAGATATTGCGCTGGCCGGTGCGGCTGTAGGACTTTGCAAGGTCGATGTAATTTGGCGAGAACGGTGTGCGCGCCTGATCTTTCAGCGTGGTGTCGATCTGTATCATTACCGAGTCGGTCGGCATGAAAAACCCCGATGGCGGAATGATGCCTTTCACCGAGTCGCGGTACGATGGATGTATTGTCATTGTGTCAAGCGCGCTGTTCCATGTTGTGAGCATTATTATCGTATCGGGATGACCAGTGACCGGCTTGTTTGTAAAGCTAAGCAGCCGCATTCCGGCACTGCACGATGCCGTGTCCATCGCTTCCGAAAATGCCACTACCAATCGCGAATGCGGCGGGAAGGAATATCCGCCAGCCACCTTGTTCGCATGAGTCGGCTTGCTGTCGAGGAAGGT
>CAIOZP010000217.1 GCA_903862805.1 uncultured Fibrobacterota bacterium | reverse complement strand
TGGGTGAAGCTGAACAAGATTTTCGAGCGTACCAACATCGGTTGAGAAACCTGTTTTCGTTTTCTTCCCGCTTGGAAGTCCGAGCTCACCGAAGATAACATCGCCCATCTGCTTCGGTGAATTAAGATTGAACTCGTGCCCGGCTATTTCGTAAATATCTTTCTGCACGACATTCAGTTTTCCGCCGAATTCGTCGGCAAGTGTAGCAAGAAATTCCGTGTCGATAGCGATGCCGTTCCATTCCATGTCGGCGAGCACATTGACAAGCGGCATTTCTATTTTGTCAAGCAACTCTTTCAATTGGCCGGTACACGCACTCGCACACATGCGGTCGCGAAGCATCAAAGGAAGTACCGCGTCTTCACCGGAATATTTCGCAGCATCTTCAACAGGCGTGTCGGCAAAGTTCTTCGCCGTCGAACCTTTACCGATGAGATCCTCAATCGGAATTGTCTTCAGTCCGAGCCATTGTGTCGATAGATCGCCGAGGTTGAAGGCACGTCCCACCGGATCTACAACATAAGCCGCGAGCATCGAATCGAACGAGATGCCGTTCAGGGCAACACCGTGTTTACGGAATATTTGAATATCGTACTTTAAGTTCTGCCCGATTTTTTTTATCGCCGATGACTCGAGCATCGGCCGCAGAATATCGAGTGTCTCGCAGCGCGGAAGATTGTTGCCGATCCGGTGACCTACCGGAACGTACCACGCTTCGGTCTTGTTGACAGAAAGAGAAATGCCGACGATCTCCGCTTCATGCGGATCGAGCGATGTCGTTTCGGTATCAACGGAGACCTCTCCGGCAAGTTCTATCGCCGAGACAATGTTTCGCACTTCGTCAAGCGATGCTGGAACTGTAACCTTGAATTCCGTCTCGGTGCGAGAATCGAAAAGTGGGTCGGATGCAAACGAATGGAACTCGAGCTCGCGGAACAGTTCGGCGCATGCCACTCCGTTCGGAGGACGGCGGATCAGTTCATCCATCTCGACTTCGAGCCCGACCTCCGGCTGAAGTGTGACGAGTTCAAGCGAGAGTTCAAGTGATGCGCGGTGTTCTTCAATCTTCGCCGCAAGTTTAGGATTCCCCGCACTTGATGGATCGGCAAGAAGAGATCGAACGGTTCCGCACTTAGAAAGAATTGTTACGGCTGTCTTGGGCCCGACTCCCGGCACCCCTGGAATGTTGTCGGATGCATCGCCCATTAACGCGAGAAGATCGAGTATTCGTTCCGGCACAACTCCCATTTTTGCTTCCACTCCCGCTGTGTCAAGCTCTGCAAAAACTCCGCCAGATTCCGGCATGAGCATTCGGACATGCGGGCCGATGAGCTGCATAAGATCTTTGTCTTTGGTGACAAGCCTCACATCAAAACCATCAGCGACAGCTTTGTGTGTGAGATAGGCAATGATGTCGTCGGCTTCGAAGCCTTCCTTTTTGTAAACCGGCAAGCCGAGCACTTCAACGAGCTTCATAAGGTAAGGCATTTGGACTCGAAGATCATCCGGCATTTCGGCGCGGTTTGCCTTGTACTGGTCGTAAATTTTCCTGCGGAAGGTTTCGCGTCCTGAATCGAAGGTGACGGCGAGGTGTGTGCATTTCGGATCTTTCATAAGTCGGATCATATACCCGGCGAATCCAAAAACCGACGACACAGGAAGTCCGACCGATGTCGTCAGAGGATTTTTTATCATCGCATAATACGCCCTGAATGCCAATGCGTGACCATCTACTATGTAAAGCATACCGCGAGCAGCCATTTCTTTTCTCCAAGTTATTGACAGATGAAAATACGTCAGGGCGTATTTGCCGATTTTGCTCCACGGATATTTTGCATCGGTGGTCGCATTGTGCTTCAGACGGAGGAAAAAATCATTTATCCTGATCAAACCGGCAAAGTTCTTCGTCTCCGCTCGTGTTCACGCATTATATTACTTGAAATACAGACAAAGAATGCTTTATACGCTAAGGAGGTTTCTTCATGACAAGGTCAGGTCTTACGTTTGTCGCACTTGCGGTGATTGTGTCGGGTGTTATGCTCGGAGGTTGTTACAACAAGGCGGAGACATCGTCTACATCTACGTCGTCCGGGGCTACTGAATCTGCTCCACCCAAGAGCCAGAGTGACGAAGCTCGTTTGAGTGATGAACGTACAAATACAGAAGCAGCGGTCAAAAAACTTGACGAGCTTCGTCAAGAACGGCAGAATCTCGAGCAGCAGGTTGCGGCCAAGGAGCAGGGAGTCGCCGCGGCACAGGCTCAGAATGGAAGCGTGAAAGCCGCATCGCCTGTTGCTACTACACCGGCACCCGCAGCCGCTGGAGCCAAAACAGGTTCTTCGAAAGGGAAGTAATTGCAGCCCTGATCGTTGAACCACGATCGGGGGATTAATGATACGCCTTTTCTTTCTGTCAGCCGTTTTTTTGTATGGGGTCACTTTCGCTCGTGAGCATGGATCTGCGG
>CAIOZP010000216.1 GCA_903862805.1 uncultured Fibrobacterota bacterium | reverse complement strand
GTTTTTGGATGCTACTTCCTATTGTCGCCGTGTTCCTTGCAGTATGCGCGATGGTCTATCTTTTGAATTTGCGAGGCCATCATAAGGCTTCGCTTTTGATAATCCTGATTTCACAGCCGATTTACAGTATGATAATTACTATTGCTCTTGGCTGGAAATCCGGTTCCCCGAATTTCATCATACTTCCAATAATGGTAGTTTTTTTTGCGACATATTGGAATCTAAGAACAAAGATTTTAATGTCGCTGAGCATAGTATCAGTTTTCATTATTACATTCATTATCTCAAGCCATATTTCGCCAATTTACACGCTGACTCCATTCTGGCAGACATTCTTTCGTTTGAACTTTGATTTATTTTTCTGCTTTCTTTTGGCATTTCTACCTTACCTGTACAGCAAGGCACATAACATTGCGCAGAAAGCTTTGGTCGATGCACAAAACCGTGCCGAAGATGCCACCCGCGTGAAATCCGAATTCCTTGCAAACATGAGCCACGAAATCCGCACGCCGATGAATGCGATAATCGGAATGAGTCATCTCGCACTTGCAACTGATCTTTCTGCAAAACAGCGGGACTACATCACCAAGATCAGTCGTGCATCGAACAATCTGCTTGGACTCATCAACGACATTTTAGACCTGAGCAAGATCGAAGCGGGCCGGATGGAAATGGAGAATATCGAATTCAGTCTTGATGAAGTGCTTGCAAATCTTTCTGCACTTGTGGCGCACAAAGCCGAAGAGAAAAAACTCGAATTTCTGATGCGTGTCGCAAACACGGTACCGGATCGACTTGTCGGTGACTCCTTGCGCCTGGGGCAGATTCTGCTGAACCTCTGTACCAACGCTCTGAAGTTCACCGAAAAAGGTGAAGTCATGGTTGACATCCGCCTTTTAGAAAAGAAGCACGGAAAGGTTCAGCTCGGATTTCAGATCAAGGATTCCGGTATCGGTATGAGCCGCGAGCAGATAGACAAGCTTTTCAAAAGTTTCTCGCAGGCGGATGCCAGCACAACACGCAAATATGGCGGTACCGGACTCGGCCTTACCATAAGTAAATATTTCATTGAATGCATGGGTGGAAGCATCTGCGTTGAGAGTGCCATCGGTTCGGGTTCGACATTTTCATTCAGCATTGTCTGTGATACTGCCAACACCAAGGCAGACACACCAGTTATTTCGCCTGAAGTTTTGAAGGGAATTACCGTTCTGGTGGTGGATGATCATGCGCTTACCTTGCAAGTGCTTCACGAGACTATAGCCGGTCTGGGATTTCAGGTAATTTCGGCCGCTTCCGGAGATGACGCGATAGAACAGCTTCAGACATCTGCCGAACCGGTTTCAATGATTCTGCTCGACTGGCTTATGCCGCATCTCAGCGGAATCGAAACTGCATTGCGCATAAGAGAAAATCCGCAGTGGAAGAATATCCCCATTGTCATGATGAGTTCGGGAAACAGCAACGACCTTTTGCGTCAACTCCCTTCGGAAATCACACTTGCAGGCTATCTACCCAAACCATTCAGCCGCAGTTCGCTTTTCGACAGCATCATGAATGCAATGGGCGCTTCCGGAACAATGCACAATGTTGAAGCCGAAAACTTCACTGCCGATCCTACGGTTATTGCAACGGTCAAGGGACTGAAAATCCTGCTTGCCGAAGACAATGATTTTAATCAGCAGATTGCAATTGAACTGCTCGAATCCGTCGGCGTGGAGGTTTCTCTTGCTGTCAACGGTCGCGAAGCCTGCGACAAGGTCATGTCTGAAAAGTGGGATCTCGTTCTGATGGATGTGCAGATGCCGGTAATGGATGGCTACGAGGCGACAAAACTGATTCGCGACAAATACAGCTCCGACGAACTGCCGATACTTGCGATGACTGCCAACGCAATGGACAAGGATCGCGAATATGC
>CAIOZP010000215.1 GCA_903862805.1 uncultured Fibrobacterota bacterium | reverse complement strand
GTAGTCGGCATCCTCACCCGGTGTAGCCGTATAGCTCGTGGTCTGACCGGCATCGGGCAGCTGGAAAGGCATGTTCTTCTGCTGCGCATTTGTCAACGATGCGACAAGCAACATGATGCCGGAAATAGTGATCAGTTTTTTCATGGATACTCCCTTGTGGCTTGCACGGCCGTCACCGGCATACTCTTATTTGTCAATTGATCGAAAATCTCGTTGTCTTCAGGCAGCCGTTTACATTCAGCATGGCGATATAGACTCCGGCGGCTGATCCGCTCCCGTTCTTCCAGCGGAAAACATGTTTACCTGAGGTTTCGTTCGCATCTACAACGCGGCTGATCACACGGCCCTGGAAGTCCATGATCGTCAGCGCGACGTGGGCTGCTTGAGGGATTGAGAATGATATAACCGGTGTCTTGCCGTATTGTGAAATAGAGATGGCCAGTGGTGATTTTGCGGCAGAAACCGCGGCCTGCCTGATCGCTACACTCTTTGGCGCCAAGGTGTACGAATAGGCTGTCATGCCGTTGACCCATCCGTTTTGAGCATTGATCGACGAGTCCTTGAACGAACGGACATAGTCAACCCTCGCGCTGTCTCCGTTGATGGTTACCCTCATGTGGCCGGAACATGGAAGCACATTCTCACTGTCTGCGAAGTATCCGAATTCGGAGCTGTTGGTGTTACTGTCGAGATACCCGTAAACAGCCGCATTGTTTGCCTTTGTATAGTTGGCAAGACCGGGCTGCGGGCATTCCTGATAAACCACGCCGTCGCGCTCCTCACAAGCGAATAGATGGTCGTGCCCGTGGAAATAGGCATTCACGCCGGTTTCGACAAAGAGGTTGTGGAGAGGAATATCCCATCCGGGACGGAAGGTGCTCCAGTCGTCGGTTCCGGCCTGGCTGTATCCGCCCATCTCGTAGAGGTTGGCATACTGTGCACCACCGCGACCCGGCCCTTGGCTTACTCCACCGACAGATGGCTGGACTCCGCCGACAAGCTGATGCGCAAAGACGAATTTGAATTTGGCCGTACTACCGCGAAGTGTCGCCTTGAGCCAGTTGTACTGAGCCGTTCCGAGTGTGAAGTTCCATCCGGACTCCGACGTGCCGGTGGTTTTAGCTATAGCAAACCAATATGGATCGATCACGACAATCAACGCATCGCCCCATGTAAATGAGTACCAGCTTTCCCGCTGACCTACAAACGCGGTATGCGATGTATCACCGGAGAAGAAATTGTCGGGGACAGGATTGGGATAATACTTTATCCTCTCGTTGGCGGCACGAACCGCGAAGCAGGTGTCGCTTCCGTTGTTGTTTGGGCCGCGCTCACCCTCGTGGTTTCCTATGGTAATAAAGAGGGGAATTGAGTGGCAGATATTGTCGTACCAGCGACGAGCCAGCTTGAGACGAGCGTGAAGCGTATCCTCGCACATATTGTATTTCTCGGAGAGGAAGCAGTCGCCGAGATCCATAAGGAAGTCGGGTTTGTCGGCAACGATGTTTTCCTGGGTCTTGGTGAAGCAGGTGGAATCCCATCCCGCATCGAGGTGCTGATCTGCCTGGATATCGAAGAGAAAGGGCTCGCCCTGAGCACGGCAGGTATGGAAGCTGTGCTCGGTACCGGATGCGAAAACATCGCTGCTCCCGGCGGCACGATAACGCATACGATAGAAATATCCTGTGCTGCTATTGAGACCGGACAGAACCGCCACGACCGGATTGACCGAATCGCATGCGACCGGGGTTGTCTGGTTTATGTATGTTCCGGATGATGTCCCGTACTCGAGATAGACCTCTGCCGATTGATCCGGCGCGGCGGTCACTGTGACGGAATTTGCCTCGACCCGGCCAAGCATTTCCTTGTAGCCGAAGGTCACGTCGGCCATTGCACTTCCTGAAAGTACCAGTATCCACATTATTCTTCTCAAATATTCCACGCGAAATCTCCTGAACGGCTTGGTTGAAGTCTTGCAGATAAGATAACGGAAGAGCGATGATTGTACAACCGATTCTGTACAAAACCATGAATATTCGTTGAAAGAAAATTCAACGCGATAAATCCGGCATCATTATCCAATTCCCCGCATAAGGTGTTGAAAAATTAATCAACGAATTATATCATGATTCCAATTTTGCCTAACGGTGTCAGCAAAAAATCAGCTATTATTATAATGTAAAATTCAACGCCAAATTCTACATATTTTTCTATCGGGGGAAACATGAAAATGCAGAGAAAGATCGCGATCGGAAAGGCCATTGCCGCCGGAATCTTTGCGATCGTTACTGCACAGTCGTCTGCCTACGCGCTTGACACGTTGATAGCCACAGAACTGCTCGGCCGACCGACAGCCAATTCCATTACACTGAATGTAGTCACCGGATATGCGACTGACGCATATGTCAAGTATGGAACGAACTCCGGTATTTACACCGACTCCACGACGGCTCAGTCCTTTGCCGACACCTCGCCGGTGGTGATACTGATCAGCGGACTTACCGGCAACACCAAGTACTATTACCGTCTTTGCTACCGCAGTTCCGGTTCTGCCGCATACACGGTTCGCGATGAGCTTACATTCGTGACGGCGAGGACACCGGGAAGCACATACTGCTTCACGATCACCGCGGACTCGCATCTTTATGACAAGAAAGGCGTCCCGGATATCATGGATTCCACCATGGTCAACATGGCCAAAGAGAACCCAGATTTTCTCCTGGATCTCGGCGACACCTACGGAGATGATCACAATCCGACCACCATCACGAAGGACACCATCTGGTACAACCATCTGCGTCTGAGACCATATTTCGGGCAGGTCTGCAACTCATCGGCATTCTATTTCTGTGAAGGCAACCACGAAGGTGAAAGCGGCTACTGGCTTGCATGGGAACCGCCGGACAATATGGCAATCAACTGCTCGCTGGCACGCAAATTCTACTACAACAATCCCGAGCCGAACAACTTCTATACCGGCGACACAACCGTTGACCAATACGGAATCGGTCTGCCCGAAACCTATTACGCCTACACCTGGGGAGATGCGCTCTTTGTCGTTCTCGATGTCTATCGCTATTACACGGCAAACGACAAGCCTACCGGCTGGGATTGGACGCTTGGTCAGACTCAGTATGAATGGTTCAAGACCACGCTTGAGAACAGCACGGCAAAATACAAATTCGTCTTTGCGCACCATGTTGTCGGACAGGAACGCGGCGGAGTGACCTGCCACAATATTGCCGAATGGGGCGACACGACAAACTTCGAGGCCAATCGTCCTGGCTGGGGAGGTGTTCCGATTCACGAGCTGATGGTGAACAACGGGGTCAATGTCTTCTTCCAGGGCCACGACCACCTCTTCTCGCACGAGCAGATTGACGGAATGGTATATCAGGAATGCCCGATGGCTGCCGACTCCACTTACGAAATCGGGATGCTGGCCAATTCTACTTCATATACACAGGACACGCTAAAAGGCACGGGGCATATCCGGGTGACTGTCGGGCCCGAACATTCAACAGTTGACTATGTCCTGTCCTGCCGTGCGAAAGACGCGTCATCGTGGAACAAGAATGACAGCGTAGCGTTCAGCTACACGATCAATGCTGCTCCGACTGCGATCCGCAGCAATCTCGACGAAGGGTTCTCTTCTGCCGTAAAGATGTTAGTCAAAATGACAGCCCAGAACCTCAGCTTCACTGCACCGGAACGCGGGCTGTATTCGATTTCCATTTACAAGCCCAACGGGGTACTGGTACAGTCATTTCGGAGCGAAGCCATTGCTGGAGAAAACACGATCCACCTGACAAACCGCCTGGCTTCAGCCTGCTATCTTGTCAGGATAAAAGGCGCAGGTGTCAACACAAGTTTCAGCAAGATGGTTTTCTGAAAAGTTCCCATCGGAATCTGCATCAACGCTTTGCAAATCGAGCCTCAAGTCCTAACGCATAATCCGGGAGAATCTGCGAATATTTCTGCGCGGCATTTTGTTCATTTATGTGAACACGTGTGACTGGCAGTGTGATTGAATTCACTCCACTTTGTGCTATATTGCTATGTATGCCGGACGGGTGGACACAGCATGAATCCGCGTATTGAAGGAGTATGCCATGAACCAGATGAAAATCCACATGATCGAATCTGCAATCGACAGCTACTCCGAAATCTATCCTTGTGTCGGCAGGGAATCCTTCGATGAGTGTTTCACTGTCTACGACGGCAAACTGCACTTCTGGTTCAACACGGCGGATCGCACAACCCACCTGCTTAGCGAAAGACTTTAGGGCGCGTTGTTCCGGCTGCTTGACAAGATTCTAATAGGAGAGTACACTAAATCCGGGCGAGGTTTGCCGGGGGGAATATGGCCGATGTATTTGAGTTCCAGAACTATCGTGATTACCTCAAGGCATATTATGAAGAGCAGAAGACCGCAAGAAGGAACTTTTCTTACCGCTCTTTTTCCGACAAGGCCGGCATCAACGCATCGGCATTTCTGTACTATGTGATTCAGGGCAAACGCAATCTTACCAAGAATACCGTGTTCAAGGTTTCGACGGCAATCGGGCACTCGCGTGAAGAAGCGGAATATTTCGAAAACCTGGTTTTCTTCAATCAGGCGTCGACCATTTCGGAGAAAACCCAGTTTTACAGCCGGATCGTCGAAGCGCGGCGCAGTGTCGATATAAAACTGATAAGCCCCGACAGGTATGAATACTACAGCAAATGGTATTACAGCGTGATTCGCGAGGTCGTGACGTTTTATGATTTCAAGGACAATTTCGTGAAGCTCGGGATATTCCTCAATCCTCCCATCACTGCTGTGCAGGCACGAGATTCGGTACTTCTTCTTGAGAAGCTCGGATTTATCGAACGTGACAAGGAAGGACTTTATCATCAGACGGACAATATCATCGGATCACTGCCGAAAGGTCCGGATGTTTTTCTCATAGCAAAGTTCCACTCCGACATGCTCGAAATGGCCGTCAAATCGTTCGACTCGCATCCTGTCAAGAAACGGATGAGTGCCTCTACCACTTTCAGCATATCAGGTGCCACCTTTGAATTGTTCAAGATGAAGACCCGTGAATTTCGCAAGGAGCTGTTGGAAATCGCCCGGCTCGACGACAGACCCGACCAGGCATACCAGTTCACATTCAACTTATTTCCTGTCAGCAGGTGCATAGATGAAATTGTCGACAAAGAATAAAAAACCGGCCGGATGGATATTGGCAATAGCGCTTCTTGGAGCTATTGTAACCAGTTGTTCCAAGAGTTCGACGGTTGTGGCTGGTGGCGGTTCCGACTCCGAAATTTCCGGCATTATCAATGATTCTGCCGGAACACCGGCTCCGAATGTCCGGGTCAGATTGATCTCTTCAGATCATGTTCCGACCATTGGCGAAACGTATGATTCGACCGACGAAACGAGCACTGACGCCAGCGGTGTTTACCATTTTGTCAAGGTGAGCAGCGGCAGCTACAACGTCATCGGTTATGATACGCTTTCGGGCCGCAGGGTCTGTGTCCGGTCTAGTCTCGTTCAGGGAAGCGACAGCGTCAATCTGCCAAACGGTGTGCTTGCCGATCCGGGCAGGATTGTTGTAGCTCTTCCGGATTCCCTGAAGGGGTCAAGCGGAGTGCTTTACATAAGGGGAAGCGAGAATATCGTTGCAAGCACCGGGACACTTGACACGCTGATAATCGATTCCGTAGCTTCCGGAATATATGCTTCTCTCGAATGGCTTACGACATCCGGGTCGGTTACCGTTGTTCTTGAGAATAACACAACTATTCTTGCCGATTCAAGTACCGTCTATCCTGCATTGTTCAAACTGCTTTTCATCGGCTGGGATTCCGTTCTCAAATGTACCGACGTGCTTGGACAAGAAGTCACTGCGATGGGCGGAGCTTACAACATCTGTAACGGAACGACAGCTTCTGCCGCCGATCTCGTCGGAATAGATGCTGTATTCATGACGGCTTACTCGCAGCTTGATTCCGCATCGTTGGCGTATCTTGAAACTTGCAGCGTCCCGGCCGTGGTTTCCGATGTCAATCTGCAGATCCGGATGGGGATGTCGGACAGTTCTGCAACGGATACTACCCTCACGCATGCGGAAAACACTGCCAATATCAGTGTAAGCGATTCTTCCCATCCGATCCTGACCGGATGCGGCTATACAAACTATCAGGTAGTCAACGTCATGATCCTTACGCCTCCGCATGGACTTGCCTGGGGTGAGCCGCATCTCTCTACGGCTATGATTGCTGCCGAAGGAGTGGTTTCTCCGAATCACTGCATGATTTATACATACGAGACCGGCGATACAATGGTGTCCGGAACGGCACCGGCCCGTCGCGCGGGATTCTTTGTCAAAGATGCGACGTTGCTGACCAGCGATGGCAAACAGCTTCTGCGCAATACGATCGATTGGGCGCGTGGGAAAAGATAGAAGGTCGGTACCTTCGGGCACCGACCTTTTTCCTTCATTGACAATACCAGAATTGTACGAACACATTCAGGGGATGGAACCTGTTTATGTTTGTCTATCTGACTATTGAAACCGTTTTCGCCAAAAGCCCGTAACCGGTTTTGACAAGGACGCAGTAGCTTCCGGCTGCGACGTCATCGGTTTTCAATATCAATTCCATGACACCAACACCGATTGAACTGTGCATGATCTCGCGACCGCGCATATCAACAAGAGACACCTTCGCTCCTTTTGCCGAAGTCATCGGATCGAGAGAGACTCTGATCATTCCTTTCTTCAGCCTTATCACAGGGGCCGAAGATTTTTGCAGACCTGCCGAAATGATTGCGCTGGCAACTGATCCGGCTTTGCCGTGGAAAACGACATCGCAGGAATCGCCAGATGTATTGACGAAATATCCTGTTACCGTTTTGTAAACGTTTCCGCCAAGCTGAGTTATCGAACCGATCATCGAATTGACGATGCTGTCGCTGGCATGCCACTGTTCGGCTTGAGTTGATCCGGTACCGTGAGGCGTACGTCCGCGTGCCGTGAACGAGATCATGCCATCGCCGGTATCGACCTTCGATCCATCGGAATATAGCGAGTCGTAATTGTAGGCAAGCTGCGAAACCGCAGTCACGGAAGGCTGAACCCACTTGCCGTATGTTGTGATCACCTGCTCAAGCGCGACCTGCGCCTGCGGACGTTCCACGACGAGTCCGAGCGTACCGATCCAATAAACGTAGTTGTTGTTCAACCATGCGACCTGCGCAT
>CAIOZP010000214.1 GCA_903862805.1 uncultured Fibrobacterota bacterium | reverse complement strand
GCTGATAGTTCTCGATAATTTAACTGGTTTTTTGTGTTGCAACATGGGCATCCATATGAGGAAGATGGGAAACCTGATCTCCCCCAACCCCCTCAAGGGGGCTCGGAAACGTAGGTTAGAATGTTTCGTTTCTGGTTGGGGTTGTTTCGTAATGGCAAGAGTCGGGCGAATGCAAGATTTGCCCCTACGGGAAAACGGAATTGGGACGGTAGGGGTTTGGTATGTCAAACCCAAATTATCGAAATAAATTTTGTAGGGGCGAGGCGCTGCCTCGCCCGAACGATGGAAACGGCAGAATGATGAACCAAAAACGCGAAGATGCAATCACCTTAGCCCCTGTGCAGGGGCGCGCCGACAGGCGGGGGTGTTTGGGTCACATCTTCCTTAGCGGGTCTAAGGGGTGGCTAACCCCTTCCTTCTTCTCTGTCTTCTGATTTCTTTCTTATCAAATAGAAAACAATAGAACAACAATAATAAAAAAGAATCTGGAATTATGGCCACAAAAAGAGATTTCTACGAAGTCCTCGGTGTTGAAAAATCAGCAGACGAAACCGCAATCAAAGGCGCGTACCGCAAACTCGCAGTAAAGTATCATCCTGACAAAAACCCCGATGACGAGGAAGCAAAGAAGAAATTCATCGAAGCTACCGAAGCTTACGAAGTCCTCTCCGATAAAGAGAAACGCGCCAAGTACGACCAGTTCGGACACGCTGCATTCAGTCAGGGTGGCGGTGGTGGTTATGGTGGATTCAGGGGAGGGTTCGGCGGAGCGGGCTTCGATCTGAACGATGCACTTCGTGCCTTTATGAACGACTTCGGTGGGGACTCGATATTTGGAGATTTGTTTGGTTCCGGTCGCGGTGGGCGACGTCGCGGCAGTGGCATTCGCGGCAACGATTTACAGGTTCGCATAAAAGCTTTCTCTTCAGGAAATCCACGACGGTTGCACCAAGAAGCTCAAGGTTCGCCGTAAGGATTCCTGTTCGGTCTGCTCCGGAACCGGAAGCAAGAGCGGTCAGCGCACATCATGTCCGCAGTGTAACGGGGCAGGGCGTGTACGCCGTGTTGCAAACTCGCTGTTTGGTCAGGTGGTTCAGGAAGTTGCCTGCCCGGCATGTGGCGGCGAAGGTCGTGTTGTAAAAGATCCATGCGGCAGCTGCGGTGGATCAGGTCGTCAGACAATTGAAGATATGGTTTCGGTTGATCTTCCACCGGGTGTTGCGGAAGGTAATTACATCACTGTTTCCGGCAAGGGCGACGAAGGTCTTGCCGGCGGCGGTTCCGGTGATCTTATTGTTATTATTGCCGAAGAGGAAAACGATGTCTTCGAACGTCACGGCATCGATCTTTTCTGCACCATCGACATAACTTTCTCCGAAGCGGCACTTGGTACCGAAAAGACAATCGAGACTCTTGAAGGCAAAGTGAAGCTCAAGATTCCTGAGGGAACACAGTCAGAGAAGATATTCCGATTGCGTGGTAAAGGACTTCCCGTTTTGCAAAGCAGCCAGAAAGGCGACATGCTTGTAAAAGTTCATGTTCTGACTCCTGAGAAGCTTAGCCGTGAGATGAAGGAACTTTTTGAGAAACTCGGACCCATTGAAACCAAGCCGAAAAATCTTTTCGAGCAACTGAAAGACATAATCCGATGAGAGAGAAAATTGCGATAATTGATTTCGGTGGTCAGTATGCGCATCTTATTGCTAATCGTGTGCGCCGCCTCGGAGTCTATTCCGAAATACTTCTTCCCGATGCGCCGTTCTCGGCTTATGCAGATTTTCGTGGAGTGATTCTTTCAGGAAGTCCGTGGAGCACTTTACAGGATGGGAGTCCGCGACTGCCTTTCGATGTGCGGCAGCTTAGCGTTCCGCTTCTTGGATTGTGCTACGGCCAGCAGCTTATTTCGCTTACTCTTGGCGGAACAATTGCTCGTGGTAAATACAGTGAATATGGTCTTGCTGATTTGTCGCTGACTACCGATTCTCCATTGTGGAAAGGTATATCCGGCGACCAGAGAATCTGGATGAGTCATGGAGATTCTGTCGAGACACTTCCCGACGGTTTTACTGTGATCGGTTCAAGCTCCGACTGTCGCAATGCAGCTATCGCAAATGAAAGCGCGAAGATCTACGGAATGCAGTTTCATCCCGAAGTGACTGACACGATCAACGGCATGAAAATGCTTGAGAACTTCCTTGATATCTGCGGATGTG
>CAIOZP010000213.1 GCA_903862805.1 uncultured Fibrobacterota bacterium | reverse complement strand
GGCCGACAGAGCCGAACTCGTCGAACAGAATTTCAAGAACCGCCTCGTAGATATTGTTCGCGAAGAAGCACCATCGGTTGTCGATGTGCGCATTATCTCTCCAGCAATTTCGCCATCGCCTTCCGACATGAAGGGCAGCAAGGCAGCTTTCAAATACTCATTCGATTCATTCGTCTCCGGTGCCCGAAACGAATTCGCAAAAAATGTAGCAATTTCTGTTTCCGAAAACCCCGGATCAACGCGGTACAATCCGTTGTTCATCTTCGGCGGCAGCGGACTCGGCAAGACGCACCTGCTTCATTCGATCAAGGCTCATGCGCTTGAACACCGACCCGATGCGAAGGTGACAATTACTTCTTCTGAAGATTTTTATCAGGCCTTCATCGAATCGCTCAAGAACAACAGCCGTCCGCTTTTTTCTCGCCGTTACGAAAACACGGATCTGCTTCTTATCGACGACATCCAGTTCATATCCGGCAAGGAACAGACGCAGGAAGAATTTTTCCACGTGTTCAACAGCCTTGTGCAACGAAACGGCCAGATCGTTCTGACATCCGACACGCGACCGGCCAATCTGCTCGGTTTTCACGAGCGACTTGTATCGCGGTTCCAGTCCGGACTTGCCGTTGAAATCCAGCCGCCCGATCTCGAAACACGCGCCGCGATCATAAAGAACAAGGCCGATCGTGAGCATCTCACCATCAGCGACGAAGTCATCTACTATATCGCCGAAAACGTTTCCGGCAACGTGCGGGAGATCGAAGGAATAATCATCCGGATGCTTGCGCAGTCTTCGATCGTCCGCCGCGACATCGATGTGAACTTCGTTCAGGACATGATCTCGTTCCGCAACTCCGGCGAACGCCGAACTGCCACGATCGACAACATCATCGACAAGGTCTCCGAGTATTTCGGTGTTCCGGCCGACAACATTCGCGAAAAAAATCGCACCAAAGAAGTCGCCTTCTGTCGCCAAGTCGGAATGTACGTAGCAAAGCAAACTACGCGACATTCTCTAAAAACCATCGGACTGTACTTCGGAGGTCGCGATCACAGCACCGTGATTCACGCCATAAAAACCATCGAGGCACTTGTGACAAGCGACAAGTCAGTAAAAGCCGATGTGGATTTTATTTTAAGACAGCTCGGTATCGAATAGCCTGAGCGATTTGATTTATCCGCAACTTTTTGGTCTCGTCCGGATAAATTTCTTGCCTGTATAAGCACTAATTATTATTTTGCCACTACCTAAAACCCAAACTTCCATTAAGGAGTGTTTCTATGAATCGTTTCAAGCTCGTGGCAGCAATGTGTGCTGTCGGCGTCGTCGGTCTCGTTGGATTTGCAGGATGTGACAAAAGCACATCAAATCCTACGGTTTCTGAAAGTCAGTTGGTTGGGACGTGGAATCACATCAGTGATATTACCACGACGGTTACACGTACAACCGGATTGCCCGACTCAACAAAAAGTGACACAACGAAGTATGCAACTGGTACCGCGTTTGCGGTTATTGGCGCCAACCACTTGCTTACCGAGTATTCGCCTGCAACCGATACTGTAAAAGGAACATGGTCTCTTTCCGGTAATCAGGTGACTGCGATAATTACCGTCGGCACCTTAATTGACACTTCGGTTGCCAATGTTTCAATATCCGGGAATGATTTGACGTTATTTACTGATACAACAATGTCGTCAACGTATATGGGACTTACGCTCTCAACAAGTGTTCATACTTCAATGCTATTTACAAAGCCCTAATTTGACTATGCTTTGATTTGGGGCGGCAGACATCAAATCGATGTCTGCCGTTTTTTCATTCACTAAATCTTTCTCCGCCTGACCTCATACAGAAGCACCGCCGTAGCCGCCGAGACATTCAACGATTCGACATTCGCTTCGATCGGGATTTTTACAAACGATGTGCAGAGCTTTTTCAGATACGGAGGAATTCCATCGTGTTCACCGCCGGTGATGAGAATCGTCGGGCCGGAGAAATCGGCTTTGTCGCAGGTTTCGGT
>CAIOZP010000212.1 GCA_903862805.1 uncultured Fibrobacterota bacterium | reverse complement strand
GCTTGCATGAAGATCACTGCTAAGGATTCTTCAGGGGGAATTCTCGATACCTGCGTGCTGTTTCATTCGCAATCTGCACCGGTGTCTTTGATTTCGCAGAAGCAAAATGGATCATATAAACAAGTTCGCATAAAGGTTGATAGAGGTATTGTGCGGTTCACTGTTCCACAAAACATGACAGGCAACATTTCGGTTTCTGCATACAATGTGAACGGTCGGAAGGTTGGATCAACCTTAACAGTAAAGCCAGATCTAAAGGGGTCTTCGGAGCGGTCGTTTCAGCGCTCATCTCTTGGCAAGCTCGCCAGTGGTTTGTATTTGATTTCGCTTAGCGATGGAAAGAGTACGATCAACTCTTCGGGGCTGTTGCCTATTCGCTGACAAGCTTTTCGGCCGGAATTCTTCATTTGGAAGATTTTGTGCCGTAAATGCAAAGATCCCAAAGGGCGATTTCGATAATTTGATAATACTAAAACTTAAGGAGGACTATATGACTCAAATGAAACTGACAGGTCTGATCTGTCTTGCCGCTGCAAGCCTCGCATGGTCGCTGACCTTTGTTCAGATCGGCGACAGCCAGGGCGATGCAGCAAGTCCAGAGCGAAAGCTCATGTTTGCGCAGACAATCGATTCCATTTCCCATTACAACCCGGAGCTGCTTCTTTCCACCGGCGATCTTTGCGATGAATACAGCTCCACGGATTCTTTGTCGCTCGCTGCATGGAAAGACATACTGACTGCAAACCCGGTCACAGGCGCTTTGTTGTCGGCCGGTAAGGTTCGCGTTACTCTTGGCAATCACGATATGACATCGACCACCAGAGACGGTTCCGATCCGGTGATCATACCGTCGTATGCCGATCCTGATATTCTCGAAGGCGGAACACAGGGCTACGGATTTAGTGCTGGCAACTGCTTTTTTGTCAGCCTCAAATATGAAAACGAAGAGTGGAGAAACATTCCCTTCCTCGATTCAATTCTTTCGACACCAGCCGCAAAAGCAGCCGACTGGAGAATTGTTATTGGTCATCGGCCGGTATTCAACTGTCAGGTGGATCACTTTGTTAATGGTGTCGAGTCACCCTACGGATACACGGGCAATACATACATGACTGACATCAGAAATGTCTTCGACACCCTCAATGTCAATCTGTTCATGAACGGTCACGCTCATTGCTACGAGCGAAGCAATCTCATATACAACGGTACCGTGGTCGATTCGTCAAAAGCCAACATCGATGGCACAAAGGCCGGAACGATTTACATCACAAGCGGTCTCTGCGGGGGCTGGCCGTATGCAACGTGGACTGGTGCGAAATACTGGTGGACCAACACCTACTGGAACACGTATCCCCATGGCATTCCGCAGTTCCAGCTTGTGCAAACCTCGGCGACAGAGCTTAAGCTCGTTGCCAAAAATGTCAATAATGGATCGACAATAGACAGCTTCGTTGTAAGCCGTCCGGCGGTGAGCGTAAAACCTTCTATTGCGCCGAGCCCGAAAGCAAATCTCGCATTTTCGCTTGCTATTGGAGCTGGCAATACTGTCGATATTACAACGCGCATTTTGTCAAGCAGCCGCGTGTCGTTTGAAGTGTATGACATCGCGGGCCACTGCCTGAGAAAGATCAATCAGGAGCAGAATTCATCCGGCTTATATCATCTGAACATGAACGGTCTGTCAAAAGGCATTCATCTTATCGGATGCTTTGTTAATGGACGCCGTGTCTCGATTTTACAAGCAGCTTCCTGCCGATAAGACCCTTCCAAAAATGGTGGAGCACTTCGGGGGCGTCGCATAGTTGCGACGCCTCTTTCTTTATCTTGCAAGATTCCATTATTAATGACATTTCGCATAGCTTTGCGCATTCGGTTGCAAATAGAGCGCATTGTATATTGCTACCGTTTGTCGGGGCAAAGACCGGAAGGCTTGAATTTTTATCCTGTCATATTCCGGTTGAACCGTGTTTTGAATCTGTGAACTCAAGGAATTTATGGAAACGGAAAAAGCTTTAATCATCAGTTGCGAAGCCGGCGACCCGTCGAACGAAAGAACGTGGTCGGGAACTCCATATAAAATTTCTAAATGCATTGAAGCTTTGGGTATAGAGATG
>CAIOZP010000211.1 GCA_903862805.1 uncultured Fibrobacterota bacterium | reverse complement strand
GCAATGCGACGGGGTTTTATAGTCACATCTTCCTTAGCGGGTCTAAGGGGTGGCTAACCCCTTCCTTCTTCTGCCTTCCTGTCTTATGAAAAATCCAATTTCAGAAAAACTAAACGCCTCGCCATTCCTTATCATGGGAATTCTAAACACTACACCCGATTCCTTCTTCGACGGCGGAAAACACTTCTCTGTTGACGATGCCGTTTCGCATGGATTAAAACTCGCATCAGATGGAGCCGACGTAATTGATGTCGGCGGGGAATCGACGAGACCGGACTCTGTCATAATAGATGTGAAAACAGAAATTGACCGGACTATTCCGGTCATCCGAAAGCTCCGCGCTTCGTGCGACGCACTCATCAGCATCGACACGCGAAAATCCGAAGTGGCAAAAGCCGCGATTGAAGCTGGCGCAAATATCGTAAACGATGTTTCCGGCGGGCGGTTTGATCCTGATATGAAAGCGATCGTCGCAACGCTCGGATGTAATGTAGTGATTCAGCACAGCCGCGGAACTCCGCAGGATATGCAGATTGATCCGCACTATTGTGACGGCATGAGCGAAGTCCGGTCAGAACTTGCGTCTGCTGTTTCCGATTTTGTTGCGGCCGGAGTTTTGCAGGAGCGTATCATCCTTGATCCGGGGATCGGGTTTGCGAAGCGCTTCGAGGATAATATTGATATTTTGAATCGCCTGCCAGAACTGCTTGCCGATGGTTTTCCGGTTCTTTTAGGAACTTCGCGGAAGGCTTTTGTCGGAACGATTACCGGACGAAATGCGGAGAACCGACTTGCCGGAAGCCTTGCGAGCGTGGTAGCAGCGTATTTTTCGGGTGTGCGGTTTTTCAGGGTTCACGATGTTGCGGAAACACGTGACGCACTTTTGGTCGCCGAGGCAATTAAACGGGGGAAGCCCTGAGCAAAGGGAATGCAGACAAGCGAACAAAACGGAATGCCGCAATTATCGCGGTGATTCTGCTTTTGTGCATCGTCGCATGGATCGGCCAGAACCAGTTTTCATCGGACACGCTCAATCCTTTCAAAAAACTTTTCGGGCACGGCACGCACCAAAGCGGAAAAGAAAACCGTAGTGATTCCATGTCCGATACCGCCAAAAAAAATATCGTGTCTGTGCATACCGACACTGTCAACCGATCCGACAGCATTCTCCCTGCATCAGGTAAAAGTACTGCGGTGAAATCATCCCTGAAATCCGCTGAAGATACTGGAAAAATCTCAGCCGCAAAAGTTGCCGATTCGATCTTGGCTCAGGCGATTAAAGATTCTGCAAAAGTCGATTCACTGAGAGCCGACAGTGTCGCGGCTGTTGCTGCAGCGCTGGCGGCAGCGGCGCAGAGTCCATGTGCTTCCGATACGATGATGCCATGGGTAACTCCCGATCCGGCGGGTGGCTTGCACTACGGTGCGGTGTCGGTTGTCTTATCGGCAAATAAAATCTGTCGCGTTGAATACCGGTTATCGCACGGAGCCTGGGCCGACTACTCCGGCAAAGCCGTGGCGATTACCAAGTCCGACACCTTGTTTTTCCGCGCGACCGACTCTTGCGGTAAGAAAATGGACGAGCGTTTCGACGCATACACAATCAAGGCTGATCAGAGCGTGAAGCGTTGCCCGGGCGACATGATTTTTGTCGATGCCGGAAGCGGAGTCTGCATTGATCGCTTCGAGTGGCCGAACCGCAAGGGCGTGAAACCGTTTTCCAATGTGTCGTTTTATCAGGCGAACGATTCCTGCTTCCTTTCTGGCAAGCGGCTTTGCACCACTAAAGAATGGAGCGACGCGTGTTCGGGTCCGGCGAAATCGCGGTATCCATACGGAACGAAATACGAGCCACGCATCTGCGTAACGCACGACACTGCCCGCCTGAAATCCGGCGCGATGCCTGAGTGTCGCAGCTGGTACGGCGCATTCGACATGTCTGGCAATCTTTCCGAATGGACCTCGACGCACTCGGAAGGCAATGGTGATTTCTACAACGTGATGGGCGGATTCTGGCAAAGCGCCGGTCAGGCTGACTGCTTTGACGAGCGCTACAGTTATTTTCCGCAGAACCGCCACAATCCGGTGGGGTTTCGCTGTTGTAAGGATCCGACTGCGCAATGATCAAACGACTACCTTTGGCAATAATCGTTACATCGGTTCTCAGCGCCCTCGGCGCGGGGCTTGCCGGATCGGGATTCTCGCACAATCTTCTTGCAGCAATTGCCGCCGCCGACAGCAGCACCGCCAAAGCTGATACGCAGACGGTTCCTTCTTTGTCAACTGCCGACACTTCGTCAAAAAAGCAAAGCGCACCGACCACATCCGACAGCACGAAACCTGCTGCCGATTCCTCTTCCGGGCTTAACGGAGGGACGGTACTTTCGGTTAAACCAGTCGGTGCCGACAGCGCGAAGGCCGATTCATCTTCTGTCAATGCGGCATCGTCGATACCTGCAACAGACAGCTCTTCGTCCGCAAAAAACGATCTACAGAAAACGCCAACGAAACCCGATACCACAAAAGGAATGCGCGGGATCAATACCGAGGCTATTACCGAGCCTGGATACAAACCGCTTTTCGAAAGCACTGCTCCGGAAAGCCCTCTTAAAACCGGCGATGTAACGCTTCCGGAAGTGAAGCCGAAAAATCTTTCAGATACAACCATCATCGACTTCGAGAAACGTCAGGTTACGTTCATGCGTTACGACAAGGTCACAGGCATACCGGTCTGGACTTGCCACTTTGCCGAACTCGAAGACTACCTGCGCAGCATGGAGCACTTCAACATGGAGAAACTCTGGGCAAAGGCGCACAAGAAGGAAGGAACGAAAAAGAAAGAGGCTGTAACCGGCATTCCTGAGCTTGCGATTTCCCTTCCTGTCAACTATCCGGCATGGGCGCGTAGAATTCTCGGCAAGGAACCACCCAAGCTTTCGATCAAGGGTTGGCAGTCAGTCAGTTTCTCGGTCACCGGAACAAATATTGTCAGCGGCGGCGTGGCGCCAAGTCACAGCGTTCAGGGGCCGAACTTCGACTTCGACAACAGTTTCACGATCAAAGGCAGCATCGGTCGTCTAATCAATATCGAAATCAAGACCGGCAAGGACGGAACCTCCGGCGAGAGCTTCAAGGATCAGCTCAAGAAGATGAAGGTCGAATACAAGGCCGATCCCGACTCTGCCGACCAACTCGAAGACGACGTGATACAGGAAGTGACCGCTGGCTACACAAACTTTGCTATGCCCGGACAGGGACTTGCCGGTTATGGCGGCAGCGCCGAGGGACTGTTTGGCATAAGGGTGAAATCACAATGGGGCCCGCTTTCGCTAACGACGATTGTCAGCCGTGAAAATTCGCAGAATCAGACTAAGGATTTTTCGACAACGGGTTCAAGTAACGATATGCCCACTACCGAAGACCAGTTCAAGAGGGACAAGCGTTTCTTCCTCGATAGTCTGTTCCTGTTGCATTATCTTGATCAGACAAAGTCGATCCCGACGATTGTGAAAGGATCGCTGTTTGTTTATAAAAAAGTGCCAACGGTCACACCCGGCCAGCAATGGTATTATGCAAATACCGATCATGACATATTGAGCCAAACCAGTGGGTATTTCACATACGTGAGATTGCGTGACGGGATCGATTATGTGCTCGATGCGTCGGGTCGCGGGTGGATTACTCTAACTGACTCAATGAACCTCGGAGCCGATGGTATCCTTGCGGTTTCATACAAAATCGACCCGAAAGGCGCTGCCTTTTCCGACGGGACACATCATCGTGGCGATACCACGGTGATTAGGTCTAACGATTCCACAAGTCATGTGACGCTATACAGCCTCAAGTACGGATCATATTCAACCAATCCCCATGACCGCACTTATTGGCTTATGTGGCGAAATATCTATTCGATGCCGGGCGGTGTAAAGCCGGATGGATTTACAATGGATGTCCAAAGAATTACGACCGATGGTTCGATTCAGCAGCTCACTGATGGAAATAAAAAATTCACCACAGTGCTTAATCTTGCCGGAGCCGATGGAATAATCAAATCCGGCGAACCTGAAATCTTCGACTTTGGAAACGGGATTGTGATATTGCCTCCCTACGGCGACAAAGCAAAAGGCAATCTGCCCTTTACAAATACCGACTTGGGAAAGTACAACGGGGCGACTAACACAAACCCCGACATTTACAACGATTCGATAATAAACTCCACAACCCGCCCTGCGCCGATGTTCAAAATCATTATGAACGGCGGATCTTCGCATAATTACTCGTTCCAGCTCGGGTTTGGAGTAGCTGCCGGTTCCGAAACGGTCAAAGATGCTGGCGGCGAGATCCTCGTAAAAGACAAGGACTATTCCATCGACTACGAGAGCGGACAGCTCGATCTTATTTCGACCAAAGCTCAGGCCACCAGCAAGATCAGTGTGCAGTATTCCAGCGATGCAATGCTGATGTTCGATTCAAAAGATTTCCTCGGTGCCTACGCAAGGCTCAATCTTCCAGGCATCAGTCCAACGTCTTTTATTGCGTCAACGGTCATGGGCGAGTTCATGCAGGCGCAGCGTAAGGTGATTCCACGTATCGGCAGCGAGGCTTACAACCGCTTTCTTTACGACATGAATCTGCATCTCGAATTTGCCCCAGACTGGATGACCGAGGCGGTGAACTTTCTTCCCCTTGTCTCAAGTGGTGCGGCATCTGTTGCAAGCCTTGATGTCGAAGGCGCATACTCGCTTGTAAAACCCAAAACAATCGACAACACCGACAAAAATCGTGAAGCGTACATAGAAGATTTCCAGTCGGCCAACAAAGAGTATTCCCTCGATGTCAGTCAGAATGGCTGGTATCACGGTTCCATTCCCGTTGACATCGCCTCGTCAGGCAATCCCGACGGATATTACTGGAATCCGCCGTCGTGGAAAACCTTCTGGTATTCGCCGCTTGCAAATGACAACCCGATAAAGCTTGCCGAACTGCACGCGCTCGATTCCACTTCTTCCGCGAATCCTAACGATCAGAACGAACCGACTTTGCGCTGGGTGAATCAGCCGTTCAGAGTTGATACATCCGGGCGCAGATCTGAATTCGGGAAGGCCATGATGGATACAATCCTTCCGTGTGCTTCGATTATGACGGTGCTTCCCGGAACACTCAACAATCGTGACGGCGACAAGTTTTTTACATTCTGGATCAAGGTACGAGACACAACGAATCTCGGCCAGCTTTATATCGATTTTGGCCAGGTCAGCAATGATGTGTCATGGAACGGTGGCCCGCCGAACGGGAATCTTGACCGCGAGAAAAACACCGTTCAGGATGGCGAATATGACGGCCGATATGATCACGGCCTTGATA
The DNA here is from genome assembly GCA_903862805.1 of uncultured Fibrobacterota bacterium. Classification (GTDB taxonomy): domain Bacteria; phylum Fibrobacterota; class Chitinivibrionia; order Chitinivibrionales; family CAIOZP01; genus CAIOZP01. The sequence goes on along the minus strand of CAIOZP010000211.1, from coordinate 5,405 downwards.
CCCTGCCGGATTCCAAAGAATACTACCTGATACCCGACAGCGCAAATCCAGGGTATTGGGATTCTCTTGGCTACGGCAACACATACCTCAACGATTATTACAACCGCAGCAGATCGGGCGGCCCGTCAGACGACGATTGGGCACCATATGGCAACGGCAATGGCAGCGGTGACATCTCGAACCGGTCGAAATGTAACGGACTTGAAAACGATGGGAAACTGAGCAGCGAAGACATCAGCGGCAACGGTTTTACAACGGCCGAAAGCTTTTATCGTTATAAACTTAACCTGTCAACCATGGGCGTAGCATACAAAAAGTACGTCGATCCGAACACCGGCAAAGAAGTTCTGCTTCAAGCGAACCCGCTGATTGATCGTAATACACTTCCCGATTCTTTGAACAAAGGTTGGTATTTCATACGGATTCCTATCGGTAGTCAAGCCGCCGCTGATACTACCCGAAACATAGCGCGGCCTGATACGACCGTTGGAAGTCCTGCGTGGAACAATATTCGTTACGTCCGTCTTGTGTGGCGCGAAAGAAGCAAAGACAGTCGCCTTGGTCGTGATACGATCGACCTCGCCGAGATGCGTTTCGAAGGAAGTATGTGGAATCCCATTCTGCCTCCAAGCGTTGGTGTTGACAAAAACAGCAGTGTCGTTACCACCGTTGTAAACAGCAAAGACAATTCCCAGCTTTTCGAGAATCTTGTAAAACGTCAGGAATACGACGCCGACGGCAAGACCCCTAAGAAGGAATATGCTCTCATGATGAAGTGGGCCGGACTCGATTCCGGCACGGCCTATGTCAGCCGTTACATGGGATCGAATCTAAACTACCAGAAAATCAACATCACCAATTCAAAGGAACTTCGCTTCCATCTTAAAACTTTCGGAGCTTTTGCCCAGACCGATTCGACCTTCTTCTTCCGCTTCGGCAACAACGACAGTTGCTACTACGAATTCCGTCCGACCCACGTTGTCGATGAGCTGACATGGCAGACACGCGAAGGTGTCAGGATTGTTCTTGAGCACTACGCCAAGATGAAGCTCAGCTACTTTGCCGGGCACGGCGAAAAACCGCCGAGGATTGATACCACCGCTGTGTTCAGCGAGGGAACCTACCGTATTCACAGCACCTACGCAACACAGCCGACATTTTCCGACATACAGTGGATGGCCGTTGGTCTTGATATGAAAACCGGTGAACATGTATCCGACACCGGTTCGCTGATGATTCACGGAATAGAAGCTTGGGGGCTGGAATCTTATGCGGGCTGGGCTTTCCGTGCCGATTTCAAATCCGGCTGGGCGGATCTTCTCAACACCGATGCTACGGCAAGCTTTGACGATGCTAATTTCCGTCAGATGGCCGATGATCCGGGAATGACAAAGGATGCCAAGCTCGCGGCATCATTGTCGTCACAGCTTAATCTTCAGAAATTCACTCCGCAGAAGTGGGGCGTTTCATTGCCTATTGGTGCGCAGGCAACGGCCTCGCTTACAAGGCCTAAGTACCGTCCGGGTTCCGATATTCTTTTGGCGCAGAATGGTCAGTCCGACAATCTGAGCAACATGAGCAACGACTTCGCCGACATGATTTTACGAAAGCCGCCGACAAACGAAACAACTCCGGCTGAACGCTACCAGACTACAACGACCGGTTCCTCGGCTTATATCAGCTATGGTAAAAACGGAACCGGCGTGAGTCCGGCAACAAACCTCACCGCCGACAGAATCACCACCAAGGCGACCTATACCCGCGACACGTCAACGACCTATTACGGTAAAATGTCCTCCGATACGGCGTTCCTTGACTCGCTCAAAAGATTGGACCTTCCGCGCGATGCCGAGAATAACCTGACCATAAATTCCGACCGGAAATACGATTTCGAATTCCACTACGATCTTTCGCCGAGAAAGATGCCGTTCCCGACATCGTTGTCGCCATTTGGTAAATCGAAGTCGAAGTTTCTGCCGAAGCCGTTCAAGATGTATAAGCTCAATGCCTTTCCTTCGCGGTTCAATTTCGACTTGCTGAACAGCGGAACCGAATACGCCAACCTCTACAACTACAGTTCGCTTCAGATGATAGAAACCAAAACCCGCAAGCTGACCGTCAATCATGCCTTTCAATATGCATGGGCGCCACTCGATCCGTTGATCAAGACCAATTACGACATCAGTCTAAACCGCGTGTTCGACGCTCCGCTTGCCGCCGATTCCGGACTGATAAAGGGCACAGATAAAATGTCACGCTTCACCGACAGAAATGTTTTGAAGATGGACACCACTTGGGGCCGGTACTTCATAACAAGTTTCGAAAAAAGCCGGTCGCAGCACTTGGGAATTCAGTGCGACCCGCAGTTTGTTGACTGGCTCGTTCATACCGCCGACTATTCTAACTCCAGTGACCTTACACCGCGCACGCTTTCGACCGATTCGCTCAAGGAATATCTCACCAGCGGGGTACATTCGACATTCAAGGGCGTGGCAGAGATCCGGTTCAGATCGCTTGTTACAAACATTGGCGGACTTACCAAACCCGCTTCGCCTTCGAGCAAGAAGGTTGATGCCGTCGGCAAGAATTTCGACAAATTCGGATTCAACAGCATTCGCTTCGAATACAGCGCCACCTGCGATCTCACCGACGATTATATCTACACCAATTATCTCGACGACCGCGGTGTCGGAACCGCCGGTTGGTATGCGTATCAGTGGGGATTCAAAGATCGCAGCATGCAGGACATTGTCACCGGCAATATGAATGACCACAAAGATTTCGGCGGTGTTTACAACAGGGAATTCTCCAAGACAAAAACCTACGACGCGATTCTGTGGAGTTCCGACAAGCGCAACACCGATCAGAACTATTCCATATCTTCACCGTTCCGCATTCCGCCGCCGCTGAACATTTCTCTTACGCCTACGCTGAAATGGGATCGCAAGTACACGGTTTCGCCGGATCGTTCGATAGATACGACCGTAACCTTCCCCGACATCTCGGTGGCGGCGAACTCGAACGTTCTCGAAAAGATTCCGATTGTGATGAAAGCGCTGAAAGCAGCTCAGCTGAACTCGCTTTACGATTTCACCCTGAGCTCGCACAAAACCGCCCGCTACGGTGACACTGCGATTCAGGACGATCGCACCAGAACAACCGACCTGAACCCGCTTATCGGTTTCAAGGGAACGGTCAAACGTATTCCTATTGATCTTGTCTGGAACCTTCATTTCAAGAAGGACACAACATATACAATCAAGGCCGGTTCTACCACGAACAACTTCAAGCGCAGTCGTCTGGTTGGAAATATCATGTCGGTGGCATACACTGTGAAGCCGAAAAAAGACCGCTCTGTGACGCTTTTCAAGCGCTGGACCATTCCGATCAAGGGCGAACTGAAAACGCAGCTCGACGTGGCGGTTGACCGCATCAGGACGGTCAGCAATCTTACAACAAATGAACTTGTCGACAAAGATTTGGATATTCATCCGACGCTTTCATATAATTTCACAGACAACATAAGCGGCCTCGCCGAATATGACCACAAGAAAACCTATACCGCGTTGGCCGACAGAACGACCACGACAAACAACGTGACGGTATCGGTAAAAATCAGTTTCTGATCGGAAATTTCATGAACAAAAAAATTCTCTTCAGTGCGACCTCCACAGAGAAACGCGCTGCCCTTGTCGAAGACGGCAAGCTGGTCGAGCTCGTGGTTGAACGCCCCGACCAATACCGAATCCTCGGCAATATCTACCGTGGCAAGGTTACATCGCTGCTCCCCGGAATCCAGTCGGCGTTTGTTGACATGGGAATGGGCCGCACCGGCTTTCTCCACGCTGCCGACGTCGATCCTTCGCTTCTTCTCGAAGACTCGGAGATCGGCTCCGAAGACAGCGGCAACGACAGCAACGGCCGCGGTCGCCGCAGGATTCCAAGAATCCCCATCGAGAAGGTTATTAAAGTCGGGCAGAGCATTTTGGTGCAGGTCGTGAAAGAACCCATCGGCAACAAAAGCCCGAAAATCACCACCCAAATCTCTATTGCCGGACGCTTTTTAGTGCTTGTTCCCGACAGCAATACGATCGGTGTTTCCAAGAAGCTTGGCGATCCGGCCCAGCGCAAACGCATCAAGAAAATCATTTCGCAGTTCAAGCCCGAAGGCGTTGGCGTAATCGTCCGCACCATCGGACTCGATGTAAAGGAAGAAGACTTCGTCGCCGAGCTGAAAAGCCTTATCGAGAAGTGGAAACTCGCGGTCAACGAGGCGCTCGAAGGCACCGGCCCACGTCTGATCTTTCAGGAAAGCGGCATTACGGTGCGCGTCATCCGCGATTTGTTTTCCAACGACGTCAGCGAGGTTTTAGTTGACACGCAGGAAGATCACCGCGACATCGTCAACTATGTGAAAGCCGTGTCGCCGCATTTGGCAACGCGCGTGAAACTTTACAACGGCGAAGGCAGGCTGTTCGACAGGTTCAACATCGATCGCGACATCGAAAAATCTTTGCGCCGCAAGGTATGGCTCAAAAGCGGCGGCTATCTGCTGTTCGATCACGCCGAGGCACTGCTCGCCATCGACGTAAACACCGGTCGCAACGTAGGCAAAACAAATCTCGAAGACACGATATACAAAACCAACCTCGATGCTGTTTACGAAATAGCGCGTCAGTTGCGTTTGCGCGACATCGGCGGGATCATCGTGGTTGACTTTATCGACATGAAGGAAATGGGGCATCGTCGCCACATCGAACAGGAAATGGGCAAGCTGCTCGAAAAAGACAACACCACAACCTCGATGGCGCCGATCTCGAAATACGGTCTGATGGAAATGACCCGCAAGCGCGTTCGCCCCGAACTTCAGGAACTTTTCACCGACGTTTGTCCATCGTGCAGCGGAGTCGGCCGCATCTTCTCGCCCGGAACCGTCACAGCCCGCATCGACCGCTGGCTCGGTCGCGCCGCATCAAACGGCATGAAGGGATTCCTTCGCATCGTTGTCGCGCCTGCGGTTGCCGAGCACCTTTTCAAAGACAAGGAATTCATGCTCGAAGGATTGCGCAAGGCCCACGGTTTCCAGCTCGAAATAGTTGACAACGACGACTTCGATGCCGATGAATTCGAGATTTATGAAGGCGATTCTGGAGAGCCAAGTACTGAGAAATTTGTTTAAGAGGTAAGAGTTTTAATTATGGATAGTGGGCGAAGTCTTTGAAACAAAAGACAAATAAGAAGGAAGGGCTTAGCCAGCCCTTAGACCCGCCAAGGAAGATGTGACCCCAACCCCCCACGCTTCGCGTCGCCCGCTATGTTGCATGTCAAGCAGAATCTCGGAATCCACCTTCCCGTTTTTTTCTTCTCATTTCAGAATAAGGACGATTCGATCCAACCCGCTATTC
>CAIOZP010000210.1 GCA_903862805.1 uncultured Fibrobacterota bacterium | reverse complement strand
ATGACATTGAACAAGCGATTCGCGAAGCCGGTCTTGCTGGCGCGGCCGTCTCGTTTCACAGCTCGATGAAATCATTTGGACTCGTTGATGGCGGTGCCGATTCTATTGTAGATGCCTTTCTGAATTGTAATGTCACCATGTTGGTGCCGAGTCATTCGTACAACTGCGAAGTGCCATATCCCGATCATCATCATTACAAACAAAACGGACTTCGATACACTCCTGATGAGGTCTGGGACACCTGTGAAGAATTCAGTACCGATTCGTCGTGGATTTCCGACTGCATGGGTGCCGTTCCCAAAGCAGTGATTAATCGTGCCGCCCACATTCGCGGGAATCATCCGATAGATTCTCTTACGTCAATCGGGCCGCTTGCGAAAGAGATTATTGCGAAGCAGGCACCGCTTGATGTGTATGCCTCGTTTGCTAAAATGTATTCGATGGACAAGGCGTTTGTGGTACTCGCCGGTGTCGGATTGACAAGTGCAACAGCTGTTCATTTCGCAGAGACGCTTGCGGGTCGCTATTTGTTTAGAAGATGGGCGAGGCTTATTGGCGGCAAGACAATCGAAGTGGAAATTGGCGGCTGTTCAAGCGGCTTTGAAAACCTTGCACCGATAGTCGTCGATCTCGAAGTACGAATCGTAGTCGGTAAAAGTCTGTGGAGAATTTATCCGATGAAACAATTTGTTAATCGCATTTCATCATCAATAAAACAAAACCCTGCGTTGACAAAATGCGACAAGGCGGATTGTGTTCAGTGTGAGGATATGAGTGCTGGTGGAGCTGTGATTTATTAATCACCCTTCAGAACGGATACAGTAAAGTCCGAGATTGAAACTGTAGTTTAACGATGTCTTGCGATATTCAATCGGCCGATGACTGAATGTCGGATTGTAGTTTCCATTCACACTTCCGCTGAGTTGGACTTTCGGTGAAACGAAAACACTCATCCCTGCCGATCCACTTAAATTCAATGTGTCGGTACTGATCTTGTCCGAAGGCTTATAGTGCTTGTTGAAGCTTGGAGTAAATGAAATGTTGAAGGTCGTTCGATAAGTCGGATATCAATACCGGCGAGTTGCAAGACTCATGCTGCCGGTGAGCGCATTTGCCGAATCGAAGCCGAACGCACCATTTATATCGAGGTCGAATTGACCGTGCATCGCAAGAGGTTTGCGTGCAGCAACATAAGCACAGAGACCTTTGAACGGGCCTGAGAATCTGAATGTCGGGCCGGTGCTGTTGTGATGAAGGCTGTCTTCAGGGAAATTATCTTCCAAGATTTTTTCCGGATCCTTGCCGGTGGAACTGAATGGATCTGATGTGACGGTGCCACTGTCAACGCTGCGCGTTCCGGCGCGCTTTTTGATTAATGTCCGTTTCCAATCAATATAATCTCAAGTCAAGCATAGAACCTCTTCCTCAACCTTGATGGGGTTCTCCCCCTCCGTTGATCGGTTCTTTCCCAACCGCAATACTCGAGCGTTAGCAAGGCGCTCTT
>CAIOZP010000209.1 GCA_903862805.1 uncultured Fibrobacterota bacterium | reverse complement strand
TACCGTCGTAGTCCATTATAGCAACGTCTTTGCAGTAGCCGTTTTCTTCGACGTAGAGGAGCTTCGATTCGAAGATGCCCTTGTCTCCAAGAATTGTCTGATAAACCAGATCGCTGAAGCGATGCGCCATCGTGCGAAGCGACGAAATGTCTCCGCTGTATTTACGCCCGAGCAGAACCTGTTTGGTTCCGATATCGGTGAGGGCACACGACATGCTGACGGTATTTCCAACAATCGAATATTCGCCGCCAATATAAACGCCGATATTTTTCGCAAGGAATCCTGCGCTGTCGAGCGTGGGCGCATGAAGCACCTCAAAACGACCAGAGAAGGCAAGGTCGCGGCCGATGATGTCGGCTGGTTGATTGTCGGTAAGTTCGCCGCCGGTCGATGATACGAACTTGACAACTGCGACAGGAATACTGTCGTACTTCGCGTACGATTCGAGGCTGATGCCGGCGGCGGCCATAGCGGAAACGCTGCTCATTGCTGCAAACATCATTGCGGCCCAAAGTCTTCTCATCCTACCTCCGTGAAGCCCTTAATGTGTACTCGACATCGAGATGATCGGAAGAATACGCCGGCGGCAAAGTGCCAAACGGTGCCGCAAGCTGTATCGCACGCATTCCCTGATTGTCAATCATCGAATTGCCCGAACTTTTCTTTATCGCAAGACCAGAAATCGAACCGTCAGCGTGGATCGTGAAGGTCAGCACTACCGCGAGCTTGTCGTCTTCTACCGTAGGCCGCCAGTTGCGCTCGACCTTCATAGATAGATTCCGCTCATACCACGAATACGGAAAATTGCTGGCGAAAGCCATCGACGAAACCGGCTGCGAAATTCCGCCGAGCAGATCGTTAAGCTCCGACAGATCTTCGTTGCTGGTCTTGTCTTTTGGCTCTTCGACAGGAGCTGCTTTCTCAACCGTCTTCGCTGTTTTGGGAACAGGTTTTGTCTTCGATGTTTTCGGAACCGGCTCCTGCGCCTTGGCCTGCTCAATCTTCTGTGGCTCCGGCGCAACAGTCTGCTTTGGCGTCGGTCGCGAATGCGGAAGGCTCACCAGCTCGAAGGTTGCGGCATGCGCATGAACCGTTGGTCGTGACAGAAGGCTGGTCGCAATCGGAATAATTATAAAGACGATCAGATGGAAAATGATCGAGACAATGATGACCGGAGCCATCGAGGATTCCGGTCCGACAAGTTCTATTGTCTCGGCCTTGCTCTGCGCCATTTCAGCTCTTGTTCGGCGGAAGCGGCTGTGTCAGGAAACCGAGTTTCACAACGCCGGCCTGCTGAAGATCGGCGATCACTCTTACCACAAGTCCGTATGGAACTTTTTTGTCTGCATTGACGAAGACCGGAACCTCTGTGCGATTGCGGTAATACTCTGTGAATTTCTGCCGAAACTCGACCGGATTGGCTCGCATCTCGTCAATAAAAATTTCGTTGTGATCGTTGATAGCAATCTGGATTGACTGCTCCACCTCAACATTCTGCGCATCGGCTTTTGGCAGGTCAACCTGAACACCGGTCGTCATCATCGGCGCGGTGATCATGAATATAATGAGCAGCGTAAACACCACGTCAACGAGGTTGGTGATGTTAAGTTCGCTCTCGATTCTGTGGCGACGCTTTCGGAGCTGCTTCATTTTGCCACTCCTGCCTTATGCCACATCGGTGCGGCGATCGGAATAAATAAGATTGAAAATATCGCGCTTGAGCCGCAGGAAAAGTGTCTCGCCAAATTCCTGCATTTCGTCTTCAAGGCGTTCAGCGCGATGAACGAATACGTTGTAAAACAGCACCGAAGGAATCGCAACGACAAGACCGAGCACGGTTGTAATAAGCGCCTCGGCAATACCGGGAGCAACCACCGGCAAACTCGCTGATCCAGCTTTACCGATTTCATAGAATGAATCCATGATTCCCCAGACCGTACCAAGCAGACCAAGAAACGGTGCAACTGAGCTTGCGATGGCAAGGAGGAAAAGTCCGTGGTCGAGCTTTTTCGAATGAAATGCCGCAACCGCGCCAAGCTTTTCGTATGCCATGTTGAATTGGTTCTGCAAATAAAACGACCAGTCCTTCACGGCCTTGTGCTGACCCGCATCAGCGAGGATCCGACGATATTCGCCAACGGTTGTTTTACCGAGCACGCCCAGAAGCGACTTCGACATTTCGGCATCGGCCCTGTCGAGCTCTTCCATTGTTTTTGTGCTATCAGAAAATGCGCGATATTTTTTATTCATCGCGCCGACTCGTCCGAGGAAAAAGAATCTGTCGAATATGATCGCCCAGGTTCCAAGAGATGAAAAGGCGAGAAGGATAAGTATCGATCTGGCGATCGGCCCCGACCGCAGAACCATGTTTACTACTGGCACATGAAGAAAATCCGGCATTTCACAAATCCTTATTTGAAAACACGCTTCGAATCCATTACGTGTCCATGCAAAATTACTTGTGGGGGAATATAGTTTTTTGCAGGCCGACATGCGCCCGGGAGTGTGGCTCCAACATGCGGAAATTCACTGGATAAATATAGCGCGTATTTGCAGACGGGTTAAAAACGACCAGTTATTTGGCGTTCAGATCATTTATCCAGTCGTTCACAAACAGCAGCTCATCACGGTTTACAATGCCCTTTTGAACCAAGGCTTCGTAGCATGAAAGAAGATTTTCGCCAGCAGCACTTATTTCAGGCTTCAGATGCAAGCCTTCAAGGATTTCCATTATCAAAACATTATTAAGATATCCAGGTACTTCATCCTTAAAATCGCGGATTAGCGAATGCTCATTTCGGATCTGATACATCGTCGCCTCCTTGAACGCTATGGCATATCCATGCGCATAAAGGCAGCGCTGAGCGACAAATGATCTCCATATATCGGTCATTCTGAAACTTACGGTGAATGGCAGATAAAGATATGGGAAAGCTTCTTTCCACCACACGGTATTTTGCGAATTGAACGGGCAGTATGTTTTATCTTTAAGGATAATTGTGTTTTTTTCAAACTTTATTGACGCCGGATTGGTCAATCTGAAAACAGCATCGACATCCGGATTGTCATTCGCCAGATATTGCTGTACGGGGCAGAAGATTTTGGATCCCGCCGTCAACGCTGATTTCTTTTCCAAACTTTCGTTTATGTACTCCAACGGGTATCCACGGGGCCATATTCTTTCGTTGGAAAAATGGACATACACATTTTCCCAGCAGCCTTTTCAACGACATTTCCATCAACATGGATATTCAGATCCTGCAAAAATGTTTCGTATGGAAGATTATCGTCGTCTGTTTCTGCAATCAGATTGGCACCTGATTTTATTGCATGAATATAGCCGATATTTTTCCTTGCATAATGATTGAACGGCGACCTTTTGCAAAGGGAATATGGCAGCGCCAACTGCTGATCGACAGAGAGGTAGTCTGTTTTCCCATACGACCAATCGGCCGGAGTTTTCTTGTCTCCGATGACAATAAGATTCCAGTCGGAATACTCATCCGCAATCTGCCTGATCGCATCCGAGGGATAATTTATTGTTGTGATTACAACGCTTTTGGATTTCATTTATTCTTCCACGCTAAAGTTCAGAATATTTTTGACAGAATTTTTTGCGCACACAATTCCCATTGGAAATTTTCCAGACAATACAGCTGACCATCTTCGCCTTTTTTTCGCATTTCATCTGTATTTGAAAACGCCCTTTCAATTGCATCGGCGATTTCTTCTTTTACCGGATTGTCAACGAGGTAACCGAATTTGCCGTATTGGGTTATCTCAGGCAGAGAATTGCGGTTCAAACCCAGAATCGGCAGCTTGCAAGCTAATGCCTCAAGATAAACAAGTCCCCATGGTTCGCTTAACGCAGGCATTGCAAACAGCGAAGCCTTATCAAAAAGTTCCTGCAATCTTTCCCACGGAATAAAACCCGTTACGTCAACATTTGTAATGCCCCGGCAGACATCTTTCAGATAATCGCTTCCGACGATGACAAGTTTCAGATCCGGCATTTTTTGTTGGGCCAATCTGAATCATTCGATCAACAGCGGCCAGCCCTTGTCTTCAAACCGTTCTTTCGCAACGAATAGAATGGTTTTTTCGGAGTAGTTTTTTTCGCCTTTGAATGGCGTGATATTCCCTCGACCGGTTCCCACGACAGTAATTTTGTCCGGATCAACACCATAGTATTCGACAAGGTTCTTCTTTACGTATTCGGAAATCGGAAAAATATGATTGGCGCTCGAATAAATCGCCTTTTCATTTCCATCCATTTCCGCTGATATTGCCTCTGAAATGTGTTCCTTGTCGAAAACAAATTTCGACCACAGGTTCCAGGTCGTATCACAATAAATATAGTGGGATCTTTTTTTATCGTTCGTAAAAAGAGTCATATCACCAGTGCAAAAATGCAGGATTTTATCTGCTTTGATATTTCGAATCAGGCCAAGAAAATTTTGTTTGCGGGAAAATCTTTCATACTTTGAAATATGAATAAAACTTTTTTTGCGGAATATGAGATTC
>CAIOZP010000208.1 GCA_903862805.1 uncultured Fibrobacterota bacterium | reverse complement strand
TTGCCGTTCTGCCATTCCCTGAAGAGCATCGTTTTTATTCGATGGGGCAAATCGAAAACGCCGTTGAAACGCGCCAAATCTACTCAAATGTTCAGGTTTGCTATCGTCGAAATACGCAAAGCAGTCGCAGTGTCGCATGGAAAGCTCACGGAAGACATCCATCAATCGGCATTTCGGTTCATGCGACACCGGAGCTGACGGTTTCACCGGCTGCGAATCTGCTCGGCATACCAAATACCGAAGAAGGAATCAAATCATGGGAAGTTGCTTATCATAACGATTTTCTTAAAAAACACGGTTTTGACACCTACGGACGCGTTGTTTACTACGACAATTCCGGTGCGATGGCACTTCATAGAGATTTTCGGGTCATGACCTGGGGTGACGACGGGCTTGTGGTTTTTGATCGTATTTTTGCGCACAAGCAGCTCATGTTTACCGAACAATATTTATCGCCGCTTCATCTGGTAAATGATCATTGGAACGGCTCCCGCCTTGATCTCTCAAGTGGTAGCCTGCGCGAAACAATCAGGCACGGTCTTTACAAACGCCCGATTAGTTGCCCTTCGTTCTGGGTCAGTGTTGAAAATTCCATTCTTGTCCAGTTTGTTTGGGGACGCAGCAAAGGACTTACATATTTGCCGGGCGGCGGGCGAAATCATCCTAAATACTGGACCAATGCCTGCCTTGATACGGTTGCCGTTCTTGCCGAACCCAAGTCATGCCGCGCCGGAGACGTTGTTTACGAAGCTGGTCTTTTTATCGGCTCCGGAAAAGGACCTCGCGCATTCAAGAGTGCCGGTCACTGCGGGGAGTTCTTCAAAGGACTCGTTCTCATGGACGGGAAAAACACCGCCGGTCTTGATTGATTTTTTCCGCGCAAGATTCACTGCAAAAATCTGATATAATTATATCGATTGCCCGCACGCGCTTACTTTTCAGCGATGCTTGCATATATTTTGGTGATTCGTTGTGCTGATCTGAAAGGTCACTGATGGCTTCAGCAAGAAAAAAATCTGCCGGAACTGAGTTGGGATTCGAGGATGCGCTCTCCCGCGTTGAAACCGTTCTTTCGGAGCTTGAATCGGGCGGACTTGGACTCGATGAATCAATGGCACTTTTTGAAGAAGGCGTTGCTCTTTTAGGCCGCGCCGAAAAACGCCTGAAAAGTGCTGAGGGGCGCCTGCTCGAATTGACAAAAGGCGAAAACGGCGAGCTTGTTCAGGAAATAATCGGACCTCTTTCTGACGTCATAGTGGAGATTGACCAATGACAGAACTCGAACAGTACCTGCATAAAATTGCAGGCATTGCGGAATCAACGCTTGACGAACTTCTTCCAAAAGAAGACACCTACCCTGCCTCAATTCACAACCTGATGCGTTACAGCATTTTTGCCGGTGGCAAGCGCATACGTCCGGCTTTGGTGGCGGCTTCGTTCGAGGCATGTGGTTCGGCGTTTCCTTCCGAAAATGTGTTGAAGGTCGGTGCGGCGATTGAAATGCTCCACACCTTCTCGCTTATTCATGACGATCTTCCCTGCATGGACGACGACGATTTTCGCCGTGGTCGGCCGACGGCTCATAAAGCTTTCAACGAGGCGCTTGCGGTTCTTGGCGGCGATGCGCTTTGCATATACGCATACGAGATCCTTGCAAATGTCGGAAGCATCGCTGTCATATCTGAAATCAGCCGTGCGCTTGGAACCAATGGAATGATCGGCGGACAGGTTGTCGACATCGAAAGCGAAGGCAAAGCTGTCGATAAAGCAACCGTCGAATACATTCACATGAATAAAACAGCGGCGCTGATCCGTGCCTGTATTCGCTGCGGAGCACTTCTCGCAAACGCCGATTCGGTCACAACCGAAAAACTCACAAACTACGGTAACCTTATAGGTCTCGCCTTTCAGGTTGTTGACGACATCCTTGACGAAACGGCAACGACCGAACAGCTTGGAAAAGACGCCGGAAGCGACCGTGAAAACGGCAAAGCGACCTGGGTTTCGGTCTGCGGAATGGATGAATCGCGCCGCTACGCCGTCGAACTGATAGACAAAGCAAAAACTGAGATTTCCTTCCTCGGTGAAAATGGGCGCATGCTTGCGGCCATTGCCGATTTCTTTTTCGAACGAGTTAACTAAACTGATGAAACCAATTGTTCTCTCAATGCTTATCTGCGACCATTACTACCGTGATGCCGGAAGCGGCAAAAGCGTCATCTGCGGAACATTCAGCTCTATCACCTGCGGTAATTTTCCGGCGGTTCATGGAAATTGCGCAGTTTATGTGGCACTTTCCGATGTCGCACAGGACAGCGTTGCTCAGCTTCATTTTCGCAAAGAAATGAGCGGTGATTTCGGCCTCAGCCTTCCGCCTTGGAACATTTCAGTTCCCGATGACCGCAGAACCGCAATCGAAATCGGGGGCAATATCAACGGACTGCTTCTGCCTGAAGAAGGCGTTTACGAATTCGTGCTGACCTGGAACGGAACCGAGATCGCGTCACGGCGGCTCAACGTAAACCAGATGCAACAACAACAGCACGGCCACCACGATCAAACCAGCGGAGAGTAAATATGGATATGATGGCGATCATTGCGAAAATCCTCGGCGTAACGCTCTTCATCTGGACGGCGCGTTCGGTTTACCTCAACGTGATAAGCCGCGCCAATCCTGAAGTAAAAGACGCCGACCAGCAGTCTTTTGGTGAACGTGCGCTCAATGCAATTCTGCTCTGGGCATGGCTCGCGTTCTGCACAGCGTTTTCAATCGGACTTGTCGTAAACAACTGAAGACCTAATGGACTATCCAGTTTCGGTAATCAGTCTGCTTGACAAAGCGGCAATTCGTTTTGCGAACCGTCCATATCTCGGCGAGAAAACCGGCGAGCACTACTCCACCCTTTCTTTTTTGCAGACAAGAACCAAGGCTTTGGACATTGCCGCATGGCTTGCCGCAAATGGAATCGAGCGTGGCGACCGGATAGCAATTTTATCTGAAGGCCGCAGCGACTGGGTAATAGCCGAATTCGGAATGCTGATGACAGGCGCGGTAGCGGTTCCGCTCTCCATAAAACTTTTGTCTGATGAAGTTCTGTTTCGCCTTGAACACTCCGGTGCCAAAGCGATTTTCCTTTCCAAAAACACTTTGCCGCTATTTCAGCCAATTGCCGATAAGATCGTTGCGAAAAATTTCAAAGTAATCTGTCTCGACAGCGATGCGACAGACGAAGCAATAAAAATTATTCCAGTTTCAACCGTTTACAAATACGGCCGCGAGGTTCTTGAGGCGAATCGCGAAACTATCGACGCCCGGATCGCTGCGATCAAGCCGAACTACACCGCAACCATTTCATACACATCTGGCACGAGCGGAAATCCAAAAGGAATAATGCTGACTCACCGCAATTATGTGGCAAATAGCAGCGACTCCATCGGCTATTTCAATATAAAAAAATTCAGCCGACAGCTGGTGATTCTTCCACTCGATCATTCCTTCGCCCATACAATTGTTTTGTTCGCTTCGCTGATTCGTGGGCTATCCGTTTTTTTCGTCGATTCTCGCGGTGGATCACGCAATGCGCTCAAAAATATTCCCATAAACCTGAAGGAAGTCCGGCCGGATTTTATGCTGACGGTTCCGGCGCTTTCCGGCAATTTTATGGCTAAGATTTCTGAAGGAATCCGAGACCGCGGCGGCATCGCCGAACGTCTGTTCAACGCCGGAATTTCTGCCCGCGATAAAATCGCTCCTGATGGTTTTCACCGGTCTCCTTTTGTCAAGTTGATCATTCCATTAGTAGTGGCAATTTTCGCAGACTTAATTGTAATGAGAAAAGTCCGTTCGATTTTTGGCAGCAAACTTCGATTTTGCGTTGGCGGTGGTGCGCTGCTCGATGTCCGTCAGCAGAAATTCTTCCGCGGAATCGGCGTACCGATTTATCAGGGCTACGGTTTGACTGAAGCAACACCGGTAATATCGACCAATAAAAAGGGCGCATATGTCATCGGATCTTCGGGCAAAGTTTTGCCTTCGATCAAATGCCGTTTTGTTGACAGCGACGGTCGTGAAATGCCGCGCGGAGTTAAAGGCGAAATCGTGATTTCCGGCCCTAATGTGATGAAGGGATATTTCAGAAATCCCGAAGCAAGCGATGCCGTTTTGCGAAACGGAGAACTGTTCACCGGCGATCTCGGATATTTCGATAGCGATGGTTTTCTCGTCGTTTGTGGTCGAGAAAAAGCACTACTGATTTCCCACGACGGCGAAAAATATTCCCCCGAAGAAATTGAAGAAGCAATCGCGTCTTCGTCACAGTTGATCTCGCAGGTAATGGTTTACAACGATCACTGCAAATTCACTTCGGCAATAATCACACTTGACCCGACAGAACTTCGACGGATCTCAGGCTCGCTTGACACGCGCGAGCTTGTCGCAAAGGTTCGTGACGAATTCTACCGTTTCAAAAACTCCTCTGAATACGCCGGACGCTTTCCCGACAAGTGGATTCCGTCAACTTTCCGCATTGCGCCTGAGCCATTTACCGAACAGAACCGTATGCAAAATTCCACCATGAAAATGGTTCGTCATGTCATTACAAATCACTATGCCGATGTCATCGAAAAAATCTATTCCGATGAAGGAACCGCTGTCGATGTGGAACATAATCTCCGTGTTTTGATTGAATTGACAAGCGTCAGAAAATTTCTGCTACAGAATTATCTGTCTTAATGCTCGATTGCTAACCGGCTGCGGGCAGGAAGCACTCGGCCTGATGGTTTTTTGTGTTTGGCATGTTAATCTCCTTTTAAGAGGATTATGAATGCCATTTTAGGAAATTAATTGGAGGGACCGTCTGCTAAAGCAGAAATAATGATTGATCCTCCAATTGTCGGCACGGCACACACAGCACCGATGCATTGTAAAAAGGGCTGCCTCGTATTGAGACAGCCCTTCATCAAAACCTGAAACTGAAAATTACTGACTGAAGGAAGAGAAGATACAGCTGGATCCGGCTGTGATACTTCCCTGAGCTACAGAAAGATCAGCGGGTGTCATGGAATTTGTCGGAAGCGCCGAAGAGGCATCCGGACCGACATCGCCATATGCTGCAATTGTAACACCGCTCATATCTTTACAGCCTGCGACATTCACGTTCCAGTATGCACCTGAATACGTGAAAACGTTTTTGCTGTCGGTGTAATCATAAACCGGAACCGCAACGCTGAGCTGATAGGTTCTGGCGTTTGTCCAATGCCCACCGAAGGTTGTGATCTTCTTCGTCGGAAGTGCCAACGGCGTGCGGCTGCTGTCGAATGATCCGTAGAAGAACTCCACCGACGGTGCACCTGCCGTGATGTCCATATCTTCGGGGAAGGTCATTGTTATTGTTCCGCTGGAGTCGGGAATTACTCCGAAGGAATTGTTGAGATTGAATGACTTTGAGACAGACACACCGCCATTTGCCGCGCTTGTCAGACTGAGGGAATAGCTCTGATCGCACGGAGCGACTTTGTCGGCGTAGGAAATCACTGTTGACCATGCACCAACGCGGCCCTTTGCAGGATCGGCATCAGCGACGTAGGGTCTTACGCGAAGCTGGATGACGCTCGAATCGTTGAATAGATCGGCGCCGTTGTTGTAACCGCCGCCGTGTGAAGGCGTGGCAAGCAGGGCGACAAGATCTGAAGTCACCGTAAGATTCTCGTAGTTCAGCGTGTCGGTTGCAGGCGAGAAAATAGACCATGTCTGGGTCGGAACATTTCCTGCGTCGTACCAGCCGCTGAGCGTGCCGTCTTTTGTCATGCGCTGGAGCTGTACCTGATATCCGGAAACAGAGTCGGCATGTTTCGCATTCCACGCAGATTCACGGATTCGGAATGTAAGCTGATTGGCCGTCATATAGGTGTAACCTGTTACACCCATTGCTGCAGTCGAACCGCCGAGTGTGTTCGCAATTTTTCCGGTTTTCATTTTGGTTATGACCGCAACATTGCTGACAACTGTAAACGATGTTGACAAAAGCGCGTTGCCAGCGGCTTTACCGGTGTAACTGCCCATGCTTGCCGATCCGGAGTTGGCACCGGCGAAACGGATGCCTTTGCCGGGAACGCCGCTCAGATAGACATTGTAGGTCTGTCCACCGGTCAGTGTATCAACAGGTTTGATTGTGATCGACGTTCCACCATTGGGGAACTTGAGGACAACCGGAATCTTCTGCGTATTGCCATCTTGGAGGAGATAGACAAAAGGATTCTGGTTGGCGAGATCGTACGACTTGATCAGCGCCGTATCGATAGCACGGTTGAAGGTCAGCGTGATGCTGTCGTCAACGTGGAAGGTGTCGGTCGGAGTTTCGGCCGGAGTTACTGCGAGAATGTTGTTGTGCGCACCAAGGAGATTGGTTCCAAGGACGGTAAGACCGTTTTCGGTGGCGATCGGAATCGTTGTCGCACCGTTAAACCCGTGGAACTCGAATCCGGAAACGGTTGTGAAATCGAACTTCACACTGGCGGCCGCGATCTGGCTGCTGCCGTCATAGTCTGCCATTGTAAGGGTATCGGAGGTCTTGATTGTTGCAAGAGTTTTATCGGTGTTCCATGTCACAGTGTACTGAGAACTTATACCGGAAACACGGAACGGTACGGCAGCCGTAGGATCTGTGTTGATTGGCTCGGAGAACTTGATCTGCAGGCTGTCGCCGGTTACCGTGAACGGACGCAGAGGCGGTTCTTGGCCGGTCACAGCGGCACTGTCACGGTTGTTGATGGCCTTTAGTGTCAGGCGGTTGTTGTTGACGGACGCCGTGAGATCACCGGTCGAGACAATTCTTCCGGATGCCGTTTTGACAATGGCATTGAAACCGAATGTGTCGTTGTAAGTCCATCCCTGACCGACATCCGGCTTCATGAATAGCGTATCACCACTGATCCAGATGACTGCGTTGGTGTTGTTGACCACATGAGTCACAGCAGCCGGTGTTCCCCAGATGACCGAGTTTACGCTCGTGTCTAAATTCTCCTGAAAAGCAACCCACATTGTGTCGTAAAGACCAAAGTCGCGGCGCGGATTTCCGAAGGCATCGACCATGTTTGTCTTGTTGTTTGTGAGGCTTGTTGAAACGAATGTGCTGGTGTAGTCAACTGTTCCGCCTCTGATACCACAGGCCGAAACAGTAACAGAGTACGTGTGGCTCTTTAGAAGTGCGGCCATCGGAACGATCTTGAGCGTTGTGCCATTAACAATGACCGTTGCCGGAAGCTTTGTGCTCAGGTTGGCTGTGTCGCTGAAATAGGCGGTTGTTGTGGCAGTGTCGAGTGTATCCGAAAAGAGCAGAGAAATTGTGTCGAACGGACCGTACTGCGGAAGGATTTCGTTGGCAAGCTTGAATGCGCTTGCATTTGTCGGGCTGTAAACGATAACGCCCATCGGAACGGCTTTGCCCGCAACGATCACCGGCATTGTAATGGCGGCGGTGTCGGGTTGGTAGGCCACGAAAACAGTATCGAAAGTAGTATCAGTCTTGACAATTTTAATTGGAATTTTTTTCAATACAACATTTGTTGCTGCAAACTGGATCCTTGCGCGTCCGAGTGCCGACGGAACTACCGGCAGGCTGTCGAGGATGAAGTTGCCGAGGCTGTCGGTCGAAACAGTATCTATTTGTGATGTCGAAGAAAGCATATCCGCACAGCTGTCATAGAGGAATGAAACGGTCACTCCTTTTGCCGCGATTCTTGGCGACTTGCTGTTGAGCTGAGTCGCGATTGTTCCGTTGATCGAACCGCTGCGGGGATAGAGATTGATCACCGCCGCCGTGTCGAAGAACATTGCGCTCGCGTCTGTGCTTTCGGTGTGGGCACCGAGGAGCAGCGTGCGCTCTGTGTATTTGGATGTGTTTGAAATCTGAATGCTCTGCGTTCCGGCTGCGAGGTCGATAATGCACAGACGTCCATATTTGTCGGTGGTATCGAGAACTGTTTTGCCGTCGGTGTTCACATAAGTGACAAGAGCTCCGGTGAGCTTTGCGCCGGTAACTCCGTCCTGAACGTCAAGAGTGAGTGTCACCGGATGGGCGGTCACCGGATTGTTCTTGGTACATGTCGAAAGCAGAATGCCCGCAACCGCAACGGCCGAACCGGCCAGAAGCATTGCACGTTTTGCCAGATGCTTAATCATTAAGAGACTCCTTTGATGAACTGTTCCTGCTCATTGAGCCGGAATTGGAAATTATGGATAGATAGAAAATTCAAATCTTAGAAATAGATGTGGAAACCAAGGTTAAGTGGATCGCCGAAGACTCCGCCCGAAAGGTAATCGGATTTCGTGGCCTCGGTGCTTGATTTGTTTGAATTGAGCTTGTATTTGGTTCCGTTGTAGAACAACGCTCCACCAAACCGGTAGCTCAACGAGAAGTGCTCTCCAAAGAACAATTCCGGCGAAAGGCCGAGACGCGCACGGCCGCCCCAGATATTCACCCGTGTATAAGACGCACTGCCATTGATCGGACCAAGTTCTTCCTGTACAAGTCCGCCCTGGACATCGATGAAGCCGTTTAGCTCGACCGGACCGAATCTAACGAAGGAAGATGACAAGCAGAGCTTTGCATTTGCCCTGCCAAGCGGCTGACGATTGACCGTATCTGCGCCGGTTACGGTATAGCCGCCTGCAAGCATGATAGATGTTCGATCCGAAAAGTGATACGAAAGTGCGATTCCTTCGTCATAGCCTATGCCGAATTTACCTTTGAGATTAATTGGCGGATCAGCGGCTAAGGTTGCACACGCGGCAACCGCAACCAAACAAAGTGCATTGGAGAAGATTTGACGCATAAGGCTCCTTTGAAGAGAAGATGTATAAAACAAGATGCTACGTATTTGAATATAATTCCGGGTATTGAGCTGTTCAACTATGATTTTCAGATGCGTGCGCGTTCTGGAGTGACTTGCTGAACAGATCATTTGTACGCACAAACCGCATGTGTATGTTCGTTTTCACAAAACAGGACAAAAAAAATGAAGATGAAAATTCATCAAATATCTGAAAGGACAAGTTTATTTGGAATTCCAACTCTTCATCCACTCGGCAGGAAGGATTCCGGTTGTTCGTTTGAAGACTTCAGTAAAAGTTCCCCGACCCGAAAAACCGGCATCTATTGCAATTGCCTCAATAGTATAAATCCTGTTTGATTCCATCGCTGCGAGACGCTTAAACTCGTCCACACGGAGCGTGTTCAAAAGATTTCTGAATGATGTTTTATAGTGTAAGGCAATTATCCGTGAAAGATAAGACCTGTTGGAACCTATCATCTTTGAAAAAGAATCAGAGGTAAGTTCGGGATCTCTGAATAATTTTTCTTCAAACAGAAGCCGTTTGATTTCCAAAAGCAAGGAGGCACCTTCTTTGGGATAGTAGAGCGATGTTTTGTCAGATTTGGTTGTGTCAGTGCATTTGCCATTCTGATCTAACAATCCCTGAATCGCCTCAAGGAGCTCTGGCAAGTTAAGTGGCTTCACCAGGTAGTCAACTGCTCCGATCTTCATGCAGTCAACAGCCATACGAAGATCATTATTGCCGGTGATCATTATTATTGGCAGTTCGGGTCTGGCGGCCACGATCTCCTTCAACCCGGAAATGCCATCGGTACCGGGAAGATTTATGTCGAGAAGGACAAGCTCGCCAATTCCATCGAGTAAATCACCACGCGCTTCATCGAAAGAAGCGAATGTTTTGACCGTATCTAAACCACAAAGCATGAGTTCTGTTTCGATGGCAGCAAGGGTTCTGATCTCGTCATCGATTATTATTATGCGTGGCTCCATACCTGACAGATCTTTCCAACAAAGATGGTTTCTATTCGACAGTCATCCGGATATTACTCTGGCCAACAAAATAAAACCAGACATTTGTCACAAGGGCAGCTCTATTTATTTGGTTTACATGCGTGACCGAGCGAAAAAGTCGCGGCCTGACGCATTTTTTTGTATGCGAAAGGAAAATTGCGACACGAGTGGGAACAGGGTACATGAAAAATATGAGAATACAATATTGCTTTTTTATACTTAACTGCGAAAAATGATACAGATGTTCTATACTTAACGGATTTGCCAAAGTTCTTTAAAATAGTCAGCGCAAAATTTAAGAATACGCATATATTATTTTTATGTAGTGCAAGGATTCGCTTCCATATTAAATGTCATAGGCGATTTGTTGTAAATATGCTTGGATCATTAATTTGGAAGATTGTTTGAATTTCAACAAAGGAACGAGGGAGTTACTTAATGTTTAAACTGAGAAACATTTTTGTTGTTTCAGCACTGATGTACTCTTCCATTATTGCCGGGACGTTCTCTGAATTAAAGGTATCGACCGCAGAAAATGGTGATAGTATTCACTTAGCTGGCGATCAGATGCTTGTTTTGCAACTCAAATGTGCGGTATCAGGTGGATACAGCTGGCAGTGCACAGGGGCAAGCCCCGATATTTTGAATGATGTTTCCGGGAAACACGGAATCGGTAACGGACCAGAGTTCAGCGATATTGATCATAACAATGGTAAGTTTTATATCGGTGTTGCAAAAGCACACGTTCTACGTTTTACCGGCCAAACAACTGGCTGGTGCGAACTTAAGGCAGTGGAATGTCGCCGCTGGGAAAAAAACAAGGCCCCAGTCGATTCTTTCCACATATTTGTTCATGTTGACGCCCCGTTTTCAGGCTCCTATGCAATACCTACCGCATCTACCAATTCATCTGTTCCTCTGATATTACCAAAGGCAAAAGCCCAAAACCCGTCTGCAACTCAATTGCCGACCAGATTCAATTGGGTTGATAGTGGTATAGTTACACCTATAAAAGATCAGGGGCAGACCGGTTGCTGTTGGGCATTTTCGGCATCCGGAGTCTTTGAATCCCAGATAATGCGTTTTGGAGGACGTGCCAGTGGAGACTGGGTTGACTGCGCGGAACAGTATCTGGTCTCGTGCAATCCTTGGGGAATGAGCAACAATGGTGGATGGTTTCCATACCCAATGGGTACCGACTACATAGCATCAGATTGCGGTCAAACAGCGGCTGGAGCAGTCTATGAAGCCGATCTACCCTTTAATGCCACTGATCCAAATTCTGTAATTGTGAGCACTCCATTGCCACATCATGAAAAGTTCAAGGTCTGGGGATATTGCGATGGCGTGGTTGATTCGGCGTGGCCCAAAGGCATCCATAGAGCCACAGATGACCAGATAAAAAATGCGATATATAAATATGGGCCGATCGGCGCTTCGGTAAAGGCTTCTCCCAATTGGGATTCTTATACTGGCGGTGTATCAGCCTATACGATTTCTGATAACAGTGTTGACCACATCATTATGATAACTGGTTGGAACGATGACAGCAGCTGTTACTACGTAAAAAACTCTTGGGGTACTTGGTGGGGAGAAAACGGCTACATCAGGGTAGCTTATGGTACCAGCAATATTGAATTGTATCCGACATGGATATCTTGGAACGATACAGCAACCGGCCCATCACTAACAATAAAGTCGCCTAACGGTATCGGATACAATATCGGACAGATCGTACCGATTACCTGGACAACGAATCAGACCGGAACGGTTACGGCGCAACTTCTAAAAAATGGCACAGTTGTCAAGAGCCTCGGAACTGCCAGCGCGACAAGCAACCTGAGCTGGACAGTTGGCAATGATGTCGGGTCTGGTAACGGCTATACAGTCAAGTTGACACTTGCTTCACTAACGTCAAGCAGCGGATCGTTTGCGATCTTTCCGCCATTGGTAAGACTTCCCCAGAAATACATCACCGTCAACAGCTATGACAGCCAAAACAGCACCAACGAGGCAGCAACAAACACCCTCGATGGGGACACCACTACGATCTGGCACACCGATTATACAGTCAGTACGCCGAATTATCCGCACTACATAGTATATAAGATTGGCACCGGATCGGTAACGGTGAGCAACATGCTTGCCTTTTCATACAAGCCCCGCAACGATGGTGGCACAAACGGCGATGTGAAGGCTTATGAACTTCTGGTATCGCCCGACGGAACAAATTGGACAAAGGCCGACAGCGGCAGTCTCCCCGGAACAAGCGGCGAAGACACGATCATGTTCAATTCGCCGGTTGCCGGTGCAAATGCAATCTATGTGAAGTTCCTTGGGCTGTCGGAACAGAACGGAAATCCCTGGGCATCGATGGCAGAGTTCAATCTCTTCTGCGACAACTATGACACCACGCAGCAGGGATTGAAAAGCAAGACCGGACTCTTCAATGCGTCCTCTGTCGCGGCAATTGGTTCCGCTTTGCGGATAAACCTGCCGGTTTCCGATATATTTACGCTGAAGATATTCGATCTTAAGGGAGCCATGGTTTTGGAAAAGCATCTCTACCTTTCGGCCGGATCTTCGCAAATAGATCTCTCCGGAAACGGACTTGCATCGAAGTCGTATATCGCAAGACTTGATGCTCAAAACGTACATCTGACAACAAAGGTGATCTTTAACAAGCCTTAGGCTACTAAATAATTCCTGTCTTATAAAGGGAAGCGCCGTCGTCAATGCGCTTCCCTTTATTATTCAATAGATCGATAAACCAAAAAATCCCGATAATTCTCATTTATTCATACAAAGCTTCGTCTGCAGAACCTATATTACTTCGGTTCCGAAATATTCATGTCCGAAGGATCGGGTTTCGATAGGTGAATAACGACATACAGCTGGTTGATCTCTTCATGCAGATCAGTCGCAGGCTGCATAAGCATCTCTGGAAGACAGGAAATGTTGACAAACTCGGCACAACCGAGCTTATGATCCTGTGGAAGCTTCATAAATGCGGAACGATGCGTGCAAGCGACATCTCAACGGCCATCGGAATTCCCGCAAGCACACTCACCGGCATAATCGACAGACTTGTTGCGCATGAATACGTCGAACGCAGTGCATCTACCGACGACAGACGAAGTGTTGTTCTTGCTGCGGGCACCAAAACCGTCTCTCTGATGAATTCCGCACAGAACTCACTTAACAGTACGCTCAAAACGGTCTTCGTTTCCTTTACCGCCGAGCAGCGTTCACGATTAGCTGACGATCTCCAGGCTGTTTTGGACGGACTCGATCAGGAAGAAACCAAATGAGCCATATCGCGACCGACGAAGAACTTGAGAACGCAGGTGCATTGGATCTTGCCGATGTAGTTGAACCGATCGGCAAGACCATGAAGCACTGGATGGTGCCGGTCATGGTGGCGCTTATCGGTGCATTCATGGCGATTCTCGATTCCAGCATTGTGAATGTTGCCACATCGCAAATCATGAATGTCTTCGGCACCACCACAACTGTAGTGCAATGGATTTCCACCATATACATGCTCACACTTGGAGTAATCACGCCATCAAGCGGATGGCTTGGCGACAGGTTTGGATTCAAGAAGGTTTATATCGCTTCTATGGCTGTCTTTGTGTTCGGATCTCTTCTCTGCGCCATGGCAGGCAGTATCAATTTCCTCATTTTCGCACGAGTTATACAGGCTATTGGCGGCGGAATGATCATGCCTATAACTATGGCAATGATCTACCGGCTGGTTCCACGTCACGAAATCGGCAGCGCTATGGGATTTTTCGGACTGGCGCTGCTTTTTGCTCCAAGCCTTGGGCCGACTCTTGGCGGTTATCTCGTCGAATATGTTGACTGGCGCTGGATCTTTACGATCAATCTGCCTGTCGGAATCATCGGACTTCTGCTTTCATATTTTCTTCTTCCCGAATTTGAAATGCCACCGGCTGGAAAGTTCGATATTGGCGGTGGAATCACATCGTCAGGTGGACTTTTCTGTCTGCTTCTCGCGCTTACCGAGGGTTCGGACTGGGGATGGACATCTGAACCGATCATCCTGCTTTTTTATGCGAGTGTCGTGCTTCTTGCATTGTTTGTCTATATAGAATTGACGATAGAAAATCCGCTGCTTGAGCTTCGGGTCTTTGCGATTCCTTCGTTTACATTTGCGAATATCACGATGGCCGTAACTATGACCGGCATGTTCGCCGGACTCTTTTATATTCCGCTTTTCCTTCAGACGATTCGCGGATACGGTGCGCTCGAAACCGGCTTGATGATGATGCCTGGCGCTCTTCTTTCGGGCGTGATGATGCCGCTTTCGGGCAAACTCTACGACAAGATCGGGCCGAAGGTGATGGTGGTCGGCGGACTTACCGGCTTTGCATATCTCACATGGGTTTTTCATAATATCAATCTTGAAACAGCTACCGGAACCATTGTGATGTGGATGGCAATTCGTGGCGGAATAATGGCATTCGCAAACATGCCCGCACAGACCGCGTCGATGGTTGATATTCCGCAACATCTGATCGGACGTGCATCGGCACTGAACAATATCATGAGCCGAGTCTCCAGTTCTTTCGGGCTTGCAATGCTGACATCTGTACTGACCAATCGCATCAGTACCCACAGTGCCCAGATGGCAGAAACGATCACCGCAACCAATCCGGTTGCGACATCTTTCATTTCGCATGTTTCCGCAATGGCGGGCGGCGGAGCAAAAGGCAATATTATGGCGATGGGATACATTCAGGGGCTTGTTGCAAAAACGGCGTTTGTCCGTGCAATAGACGATGTCTTCATCGTTGCCGCTCTGATAATCGCCGTTGGAATAGTTCCGGCATTCTTCCTCAAAAAAGGATCGCCCAAAGGCCCCGGTGCAGCAGCCGCTACGATGGCAGAATGATTTAAATGACAAATATCAATAACAATAAAATACCGACAGCGAAAGTGATCCGATCGTGTCAAAGAAGCAGGTAATGATTTCAGCTCTGTCTGCGATAGCCGCAGGCACGCTGGGCATCGTGGGCTACTACGCCTACGAAGGTGCCAACTATGTAAAAACCGATGATGCGCGTGTTGCCGCCAACACCGTTTTCATTACGCCGGAGATAACCGGCCGTATTTTGGAATGGAACATCCGTGAAGGTGATCTGGTCAAGGTCGATGATGTCCTCGGTCGTCAGGACATGGGCGCGATAATGACAAGTGCTGCGATAAATCCGAACACCATGGCTGCGGCTGGTGGAATCATTGCCGAGAAGGCGCAGTTCAAGTCGCCAATTGCCGGACAGGTCATTCAGTCGTCGGCGGTGGTGGGTCAGATGGCCGCTCCCGGAACCTCGCTCGCCGTGATCGCCGATGTGTCCAATCTTTATGTGTCGGCAAATATCAAAGAGGATCAGGTCGGACGCGTGAAGGTCGGCGAAGATGTTGATGTAAAAATCGACGCACTGCCGGGCATGGTATTTCGCGGTCAGATCGAAAGCATGAGCCGTGCGACGGCATCAACCTTCTCGCTGATTTCAACGCAGAACTCATCGGGCAACTACACGAAGGTCACTCAGGTGATTCCGGTGAAGATCCACCTGCTCGCAACAGGCGGCGCCCAACTTATGGTCGGTATGAATGCCGACATCCGCATTCACATTGCCGGTAAAGGTTTGAAAGGATAATTCGATGAAAAAGTCTTGCCTGATTATTTCTGCATCTGTCGCCGCACTTATCGCGGTTTCGTGTTCACATGAGGTCGGTGGAAAGGCCGGAGACGGCGTTACCGTTTCGACGGCCGTATCTCAAAAAGGATCTGTTGTAAAAAAGATTTCCGTCTCCGGAGTTCTTGCTCCTGACCGTGTGGTAGCAGTTGCCGCGAAGCTCGCCGGACTTGCCGCCGCTGTCAATACCGATGTCGGTCAGCAGGTGAAGGAAGGTCAGCTTCTCGTTCAGATTGACGCGCGTGAACTCGCCGCACAGCTTAAAATCGCCGAAGCCTCAGTGGCCGGAATTTCCGATCAGGTCGATCAGGCGCAGGCCGCACTTGAAGGCGCGAAGTCCGCTTACGATCTTGCGCAGGCGACAATGAACCGTGACACAGCTTTGCGCGCCTCGCACGCTCTCTCGCAGAGCATCTACGACGATGACAACAACAAACTGGCGCAGGCAAAAACCGCCTACACCAACGCCGATCTGCGCCTCAAGATGCTGAAGGGGTCGAGCCTTTCGCAGACGCAGGGTCAGGTCGATCTGATAAAAGCGCAGTTGTCCAACGCAACAATATTAAGCCCGATCTCCGGTGCCGTTACAACGCGCAACATCACCAAGGGCGAGCTTGTAGGTCAAGGCGTTCCTATTCTCACGATCGTCGATCAGAGTGTTCTGCGCCTTCAAGGAAATGTAACGCAGAACGATGTTCCATATCTGTCAATCGGTCAGCATGTGGCCGTGGCGGTCAATGGAATCGCGAGAAAAATGGACGGAACGATAACGCAGATCGGCCCGATGGCGGCATCGTCGGGTCAGTACTTTCCGGTTGTCATCAGTATCAAAAACGACGGCAGTCTTCTGTCTGGCATGACCGCAACCGCCTCTTTCGCAACAGCTCCGGCAAGCGGTGTGACAGTTCCGGCACAGGCTGTACGTTCCGACAACGGCGCGGCCGAGGTTTACACAATCAATAACGGAATCGTTACCGACAACAAGGTTGATGTTGGTCTTGTAAACGACTCAAACGCGCTCATCCTTTCAGGTATTCCGGAAGGCGTGACTGTTGCGGCAAGCAATGTCGAGATGCTTCGTTCGGGGATGAGGGTGAATATCGGGAAGTGATTTCTAAAGGTGACGATTAGTTGGATGGTTGAAGGAAGATAATGCGGTAGAACGTGGGTAAAAGCCATTTTTACATAGATATACCAAGACGGAGTCAAAGTGCCTAAGAAAATTATTTTGAACGTGATTATGTTAATAGTTTTGGCTTTATTTTCATGTCAGAAGCAATCTTCTAATCCCAAAAGTGATTTTTATTTTGTTCAAATAACCGATACACATTGGGGTGACAACGATAATTTGTCCCGCACACGAGCTATTGTTGATAGCATAAATAAATTGTCGGTTCCAATTACATTTGTTGCGCACACTGGTGATTTGACTGCTGAAGGGATATGTTCTGGCGCATGCGTTGATTCCGGTTTTGCGATTATGAAAAAACTTAGGTATCCTGTTATTTACGCCGCAGGGAATCGCGACATCTCTGAAGAAAATTACAAAGCAGAATCAGAAGCCTTTGCGAAAAATTGCAAAAGTATATGTGAAAAGCGAGAAATAAATAATGTGTGCGTTGTCAACCTGTTTAACTTTTGGATCAGCGATACAGTGACAGGAAAAACGATATATGATCCATCAGCAAAATTAGATTCCTTACTAAGCGGTGTTGCTCAAAATGAACCGATACTGATTTTCCAACATGATCCAATGGTAAATAGTTTTTATGAAAATGCCTTTCATGAAGGCGATTGGGATTTAAAAAGCCGAAACAAATATTTCGAGATATGTCACAGATATAACGTAAAAGGAATTTTTGCAGGTCATTTTCACCGGGATGAATTACATTGGGATGGATATTTACCAATATTTGTTTCAGAGCCAATTGCGGCAGATAATGGCCATCAGGCGTCATTCCGAGTGTATCATTATCTTAACGGGCAAATTTCATATTTCACGCAATATATTATGCCGGGGGAAAAGCCTTAACTGCTCAACAAGCCGATTCGAGTTTTAACTTGATTTGCAAGAGGCATTTGACCGCATTTTAGCAGTCAACCATTAAATAAAGTCACCAATCAACCCGAAACACGGGAACCTATTTGAACCAAGATGAAGAAATCCTATCAGGTGGATTCGTTTCTTCTGTTGTAAAGATAGGATAACCCGCCTGAGATCACAGTAACGCGTTGAAGATC
>CAIOZP010000207.1 GCA_903862805.1 uncultured Fibrobacterota bacterium | reverse complement strand
TGGCACAGTCAAAAGACTTTGCTGTCAGTAGCGCGACGTCCGGCGGGGCCAGCAAAAAGAAAATCGGTTTTGAATACAACGCCAGACTTGGTGGATGGCTTTTCCACCTAATAAATATTTACGGTTTGCTGGGCTCGGATTATTTCGGCGGTATGGTTTCCGTGAATATGCCCGTTGCCAATGCCGGTCGCGATCTTCAGGGTGGCTTGCAAATCACCCACAATACGGCGAGCGATCAGAGCATCATGTCTTTCTTTGCCCGTGGTGATGTCGGCAAGCACCGTGAAGAAATTTACGCACGTCGTATGGCGCGTGAAGCGAGCATGGGGCCTGGTAATCTGTACAACAAGGCAATGGCACTATACACCGAGGGCAAATACTGGGATGCGATGTTTATCTTTGGACGAATCGCAAACGAGTATCCCGACTTCTTTAAAAACGATTTTGTTCACCTTTATCTTGGTCTTTGCGAAGAAGGCTTAGATATGCGCGGTGTCGCGACAGTCGGACTTGCGAGTACCGCAGCGACCTTCAATCGCAGTGTTGTGGCACCAATGGCCGACCTTGGTCTCATGAGAATCGCGTACCGAAATGGCGAGCACAGCAAAGTGTTCGAGTTGCTTTCTACGATCTCCGGTTCGGGTGCATCGGATTCTCTCAAGTATTGCGCGTATTACGTCGCTGGTCAGAGCTATATCGCGACCAACGATCCAGCGAAAGCTGTGCAGTACTTGTCAATTCTTCCGGTAAATCATCCTGACTATATTTTCGCTCACCATTCTCTGGGTGTAGCTTATGCAATGGCTGGTCAGATGGAGAAGGCCAAGGAAGCATTCGACATAACCATTCAGACACTACCGGCGCCGAACGTTGTTTCCACGATGGATCTGGCTCATAAGGAGATTATTTATCGTACATACATGATGCTCGGGCTCATCTACTACCAGAACATCGGTACAGAAGAACACGCGGCGTCCAAGGCTGTTACTGCTTTGCGCATGGTTCCGAAAGAAAGTTATTACTACGAAGATGCGCTTCTCGGAATTGCGTGGACGGCTTTGCGTGTGAACCAGTGGAATGATTGACAAGTTGCGGCGCATGAGCTACAGTTGATCAGCAAGCATCTGTCGGTACAGTGTGAAGGTGCCCTGCTTGAAGCATTCTGCATGCAGATGAACAAGAAGCTTGATGATGCCTTTGCGCTTCTCAGCACTGCCAGCGACAAGATCGACAAGTATGCAGCACCTACCGCCGCAGATCTTCAGAATAAGGCGGAAGCATACAAGGGCGATCGTGCCGATTATGAAGAAGTGGGCAAGCACGCCAACGAACTTGCACTCACTTCGCAGGCCACCTATGTGCTTCAGCAGATTGACAGCCTTAAGGTTCCGCAGACTAACGGAATTGGCAAGATTAACGGCTACCTCAAATTCGATGATGAGACCAAACGCGAGACTTTCTTCTCTCGTAACATCGAAGACGTGAAGAGCGACATCGAGTATTCGCTTGCCAAGATAACCAAGGCTTCCGGACGTACCAAGGTTGACAAGACGATACAGAAGTCTCAGGAGCAGCAGGAGAAGATTGATGATCAGTTGAAGCAGCTTCAGGATCAGCTGAAACAGCTCAATCAGGACGGCAGCGGAGGAACCAAGTGATCGTCTGCCGATCTTCTGACAGGAACAGAGCCCCGCTTTATGCGGGGCTTTTCCTCTTGGTGTTACTTATTTTTCATCTGCAAGCATGTGCTGCTACAATCAAACTGAACGCTGGAACTGCAGTCATAGGATCTGCTCTTGTGAAAGTATCCGGCGGCGATACTCTGCTTCTTTCCCCGGGGACATATAGCGAACACGGCATTACCATAAAGAGTGGAGTAACGATCCTTTCCGAAAAAATTCACGGTGCAGTGATCGAGTGCGGAAGCCGCGATCCGGTTATTACTCTTCCAGGCAATGCTTCGGTTGTCGGTT